>JAISQQ010000336.1 GCA_031274075.1 Accumulibacter sp. | reverse complement strand
GGGTGGCGGCGTGTTAAAATGGCGCGTTTGTCAGAACGAAAATACCGGCGCCAAAGTCCCACCGTAGTCCGTATTCACCAGGCAGCCGGTGGCCTAATTGGAACGAGCCGTGGAAATCTTCGCAAAAGAAACCCTTCCCATCAGTCTTGAAGACGAAATGCGCCGGTCGTATCTCGATTACGCGATGAGCGTGATCATCGGCCGGGCCTTGCCGGACGCTCGCGACGGGCTGAAGCCGGTGCATCGCCGGGTGCTCTACGCCATGCACGAGGCAGGCAACGACTGGAACAAGGTGCATAGGAAATCGGCGCGCATCGTCGGCGAGGTGATGGGGAAATACCATCCGCACGGCGACGCGGCGATCTACGACACCATCGTGCGCATGGCGCAGCCGTTTTCGCTGCGCTACATGCTGGTCGATGGTCAGGGCAACTTCGGCTCGGTCGACGGCGACAGCGCGGCGGCGATGCGTTACACCGAAGTGCGCATGGCGAAGATCGGGCACCAGTTGCTGGAGGACATCGACAAGGAAACGGTCGATTTCGGCCCCAACTACGACGGCACGCTGCAAGAGCCGCTGGTGCTGCCGACCCGCGTTCCGCAGCTATTGATCAACGGTTCTTCCGGCATCGCCGTCGGCATGGCGACCAATATTCCGCCGCACAATCTCAACGAGGTGATCGAGGCCTGCCTGGCCCTGCTGCACGGCCCGGAGATGACGGTCGACGATCTCGTCAAGATCGTCCCCGCGCCCGATTTTCCGACCGCCGGGATCATCTACGGCGTTGCCGGCGTGCGCGATGGCTACCAGACTGGCCGCGGGCGCGTGATCATGCGCGCCCGGACGCATTTCGAGGACATCAAGGGCAGCGCCGACCGCCAGGCGATCATCGTCGACGAGCTGCCGTACCAGGTCAACAAGCGCTCGCTGCTGGAAAGGATCAGCGAGCTGGTCAACGAGAAGAAAATCGAAGGCATCTCCGACCTGCGCGACGAGTCCGACAAGTCCGGCATGCGCGTGGTGATCGAACTCAAGCGCAACGAAGTGCCGGAAGTCGTGCTCAACTGCCTGTTCAAGCAGACGCAGTTGCAGGATACCTTCGGCATGAACATGGTGGCGCTGGTCGATGGCCAGCCGCGCCTGCTCAACCTGAAGCAGATGCTCGAATGCTTCCTGACGCACCGGCGCGAGGTCGTCACCCGGCGCACGGTGTTCGAGCTGCGCCGCGCGCGCGAGCGGGCGCACATCCAGGAAGGGCTGGCCGTGGCGCTGGACAACGTCGACGAGATCATCGCCCTGATCAAGGCCTCGCCGACGCCGGCGGACGCCCGCCGCGCGCTGATGTCGAAGCTCTGGCCGTCGGCGACGGTGGTCGAGATGCTGCAGCGCGCCGCGCTGGACGCGACGCGCCCGGAAGGGTTGGGGCTGGAATACGGCCTGTCGCAGAGCGGCTATCTTTTGTCCGGGGCGCAGGCGCAAGCGATTCTCGAACTCCGCCTGCAGCGCCTGACGGGGCTGGAGCGCGACAAGGTGGTCACCGACTACGCCGAGCTGCTCGAACGCATCGTCGACCTGATGGACATCCTGGCGCGGCCGGAGCGCATCACCGCGATCATCGCCGAAGAGCTTAACGCCGTGCGCGCCCAGTTCGGCGACAAGCGGCGCTCGGAGATCGTCCTGGATACGCAGGATCTGGGCATCGAGGACTTCATCACGCCGCAGGACATGGTGGTCACGCTGTCGCATACCGGCTACATCAAGTCGCAGCCGCTCGCCGACTATCGCGCGCAGCGGCGCGGCGGGCGTGGCAAGCAGGCGGCGACGGTCAAGGAGGACGATTTCGTCGACCATCTGTTTACCGCCAACACCCACGACTGCATCCTGTGCTTCTCCAACCGCGGCCGGGTCTACTGGCTCAAGGTATACGAGGTGCCGCAGGGCGCGCGCAGCGGGCGCGGCAAGCCGATCGTCAACATGTTCCCGCTCGAGGCGGGGGAGAAGATCAACGCCATCCTGCCGATCAAGGAATTCGTCGAGGACCGTTTCATTTTCATGTGCACCGCGCAGGGCACGGTGAAGAAAACGCCCCTGTCGGATTTCTCCAATCCGCGCAAGGCCGGCATCATCGCCGTCGCGCTCGACGAAAAGGACTACCTGATCGGCGCGGAAATCACCAACGGCTCGCAGGACATCGTGCTCGTTTCCGACGCCGGCAAGGCGGTCTGGTTCGACGAGGAGGACGTCCGGCCGATGGGCCGCGGCGCGCGTGGCGTGCGCGGCATGAGGCTGGGCGAGGGGCAGCAGGTGTTGTCGCTGCTGGTCGCCGAAAACCACCAGGAAACGGTGCTGGTGGCCACCGAGAACGGCTTCGGCAAGCGCACGGTGCTCGCCGACTTCCGCCACTCGGGGCGGGGCACCCAGGGGGTCATCGCCATCGCCGCCAGCGAGCGCAACGGCAAGGTCGTCGCCGCGCGGCTGGTCAAGGACGAAGACGAGATCATGCTGATCACCACCGGCGGCGTGCTGATCCGCACGCGCGTCGCCGAAATCCGCGAACTCGGCCGCGCGACCCAGGGCGTGACCCTGATCGCGCTCGACGAAGGGGAAAAGCTGGCCGGCCTGGAAAGGGTGGTCGAAAAAGCGGTCGAGTCCGAGGACGAAACCGAGAACGGCCAGGACGACTAGAGCGTCTTCGGGTCAAGCATCGACACATTTCAGCGCATGAACCTTGGCATGATGAACACAAGCGCGAACACAGGCGCGAACACAGGCGCGTCGTCCCGGCGAAGGCCGGGACCCAGTGCGTACCTCAAATTCCTGGATTCCGGCAGGCAAAGGAATGACGGGATGGGAACAGGGGCTGTCCGCACTGAAACGCAAAACGCTCCAGGAGAACACGGGAAACCGTGGGAAACAGTGGAAAATGGCGGCCCTCCGGCTTCCCGTTCTTTCCTGATTTTTCCCGATTTTCTCCGTGCGTGACAGGTTTTTGGAGGATTGCCGGCATTGCCATGGATGACGAGCTGAGAAAGGAACTTTCCGACGCGCGCGGCGAAATCGACGCCATCGACGCGCAGTTGCTCGATCTCTTGAACCGCCGGGCGCGTTGCGCGCAGAAGGTCGGGGAGATCAAGGCGCGGCGCGGCGAGGGCGATTTCGTCTACCGGCCGGAGCGCGAGGCGCAGGTGCTGCGGCGGATCAGGGAAAGCAACGCGGGGCCGCTGGCGGACGAAAGCGTGACCTGGTTTTTCCGCGAGCTGATGTCCGCCTGCCTGTCCCTCGAACAACCGCTGTGCGTGGTCTTCCTGGGGCCGCTCGGCACCTTTTCGGAAAGCGCCGCGGCCAAGCATTTTGGGCACGCCGCGCATCTCTCGCCGCAGGCGTCGATCGACGACGTTTTCCGCGAGGTCGAAGCCGGCCGCGCCGATTTCGCCGTGGCGCCGGTGGAAAATTCGACCGAGGGCGCGATCGGGCGCACGCTCGACCTGTTGATGGCCTCGCCGCTCAAGGTGTGCGGGGAAGTCGTGCTGCGCGTCGAGCAGCATCTGATGAGCCGGGAAAGTTCGCTCGATGCCATCGGCACGGTGTATGCGCACGCGCAGTCGCTGGCGCAGTGCCATGAATGGCTTAACCGCTCGCTGCCCGGGGCGCGGCGCGTCGCCGTCGGCAGCAACGCGCAAGCGGCGCAGTTGGCCGCGGCGGAAGCGGGGACGGCGGCGCTGGCCGGAGAAGCGGCGGCGCGGCGCTACGATCTCGCCATCCTCGCCGGCAACGTCGAGGACGAGCCGAACAACACCACCCGCTTCCTGGTGCTCGGACGCCAGGAAAGCGGCCCGTCGGGGAGCGACAAGACCTCGCTGATCATGTCCGCGCCCAACCGCACCGGCTCGCTGTGCGAGCTGCTCGCGCCGTTCTCCGCCGCCGGCGTGTCGATGACGCGCCTGGAGTCGCGGCCAGCGCGCCATACGTTGTGGGAGTACGTCTTCTACGTCGATGTCGAAGGCCACCGCGACGATCCGCCGCTGGCCCGCGCGTTGTCCGAACTGGCGAGCCGCGCCGCCTATCTCAAGGTGCTCGGGTCGTATCCCGTCGCCGTTTATTGAACGTCTTCTTTTATCGAGGATTCGAGCATGTCGCTTCTTGACCAGTCATTGCCTTATGTCCGCGCCATTTCGCCCTACCAGCCCGGCAAGCCGATCACCCAACTGTCCCGCGAATTGGGCATCCCGGCCGAGCGCATCGTCAAGTTGGCGTCCAACGAAAACCCCCTGGGCATGAGCCCGAAGGCGAAGGCCGCGCTGCAGGCGGCGGTGAGCACGCTGGAACGCTATCCGGACGACTTCGATCTCAAGGCGGCGGTCGCCGCGCATACCGGTTTCGGCGCGGAGCGCATCGTGCTGGGCAACGGCTCGAACGACCTGCTCGACATCGCCGCGCGCGTCTTTCTCGCGCCGGGACGCTCGACGATCTTCTCGCAGCACGCCTTCGCGGTGTACCCGCTGGCTTCGCTGACCGCCGGCGCCGAACTGATCGCCGTGCCGGCCAGGGACTTCGGGCACGATATCGAGGCCATGCTCGCCGCCGTCCGGCCGGATACGCGCCTGGTCTGGATCGCCAACCCCAACAATCCGACCGGAACCTTCCTCGCGCATGCGCGGATCGGGGCGTTCCTGCGCGCGCTTCCGGGCGACGTGGTGGTGGTGATCGACGAAGCCTACAACGAGTACCTGCCGGCCGGGGTGGAGGGCGATTCCAAAGACTACCTCGGCGAATTCCCGAATCTGGTGATCACGCGCACCTTCTCGAAGATCTACGGCCTCGCCGGGCTGCGCGTCGGCTACGCGCTGACATCGGCGGCGATCGCCGACCTGATGAACCGGGTGCGCCAGCCGTTCAACTGCAACAACCTGGCGCTGGCCGCCGCTGCCGCGGCGCTCGGCGACGATGAATTCGTCGCGCGCAGCCAGCGGGTCAACCGCGCCGGCATGGAACAACTGACGGCCGGTTTTCGCCGGCTCGGTTTCGAGTTCATTCCCTCGTACGGCAATTTCGTCACCTTCCGCGCCGGCGACGCCGCGGCGGTCAACGAAAAACTGCTGCGGCAAGGAGTGATCGTCCGCCCGATCGCCGGCTACGGCATGCCGGAGTGGCTGCGCGTGACCATCGGCGCCGAGGCCGAGAACCGGCGCTTCCTGCAGGCGCTGGAAAGCGCCCGCGGATAAGTGATCGGGGATGGAGGCGCGCGGATGGGTTCCGAGCCGGAATTCGGCAAGCTCGTCGTCTTCGGCGTCGGCCTGATCGGCGGATCGTTCGCCCTGGCGCTGAAGGCCGCCGGGCAGGTGGACGAGGTCGTCGGCTTCGGGCGCGGCCTGTCCACCCTGACGCAGGCGCTGAAGCGGGGCATCATCGACCGGATCGGGGTCAATCCGGGACACGAGACGATCGACGCCGACCTGGTGCTGATCGCCACCCCGGTCGGGCAGATGCCGGAAATCCTGGCCAGCATCGCGCCGTATCTCGGGCCGGAGACCGTGGTTACCGACGGCGGCAGCACCAAGTCCGACGTCGTCGCCACGGCGCGCGAGCATTTCGGCGAACGAGTCCGGCAGTTCGTGCCGGCGCATCCCATCGCCGGCGCGGAAAACAGCGGCGCGGCGGCGGCGCGGGCCGATTTGTTCCAGCAGCGGAAAGTGGTGTTTACGCCGCTGCCGGAAAACCCGGTATTGAACGTGGCGCGCGTCCGTTCGGCCTGGGAGTGGTGCGGCGCCCAAATCTTCGAACTGACGCCCGAGGAGCACGACCGCGTCTTCGCCGCGGTCAGCCACCTGCCGCATCTCTTGGCCTTCGCCCTGGTTCACGACCTGGCGGTGCGGGAAGACGCCGATCTCTATTTCAATTTCGCCGCCAGCGGTTTCCGCGATTTCACGCGCATCGCCGCCAGCCATCCGGAAATGTGGCGGGACATCTGCCTCGCCAACCGCGCCGCGCTGCTCGGCGAACTCGAGCGCTACC
>JAISQQ010000314.1 GCA_031274075.1 Accumulibacter sp. | reverse complement strand
GCGCTGGCGGGGCCGAGGTCGGTCAGGCCGCTTGCCGGTTCCGCCCGCCGGCCGCGGCGGTACAAATGAAATTTGTCGTTGGCGCGGCGGTCGCTCGGGCGGTTTCCTTGCCATACCGGACGCCAGCCGGCGCTGACCAGATCGGCCGGGTTGTGCCTCCCGCCTTGCGCCAGCAGCCAGGAACAGGCCGCGGCCTGCTCGCTCTTCTGCGGCAGGGTGTGTATGCCCGCGAAATAATCCAGGGAGGCGAGAAACGACAGCGGCAGGCCGATGCTGGCGATACAGTCGGTTTTCGCGGGGAGCGCTTTTTGCAGCGAGACGGAGACCTCGCGGAAGGTCTTGCCGTAATCGATCCAGGGCATCCAGAGGCTGGCGAGCAGCAGCCAGAACAGCGTCAGTCCGACCATCCAGTGCGTGATGCCGCGTATCGGCGAGCGGGGACTGGTGACGATCATCCAGAACCAGACGCCGGTGCACAGCAGCGCGAACAGGAAGGCCGGGGCGCTGAACGCGCCGGTGAAGCCGGGTTCCAGGCGCACCGCCTGGCGCGCCAAGCGTTCCGGCCAGCCGAAGACCAGGGCGCTCCAGCCGATCCAGGCGATAGCGGCGAGGAAGCTGAAGGTCACCATGCCGAACCAGTCGAAGGCGTTCGCCGCGCCGCGCCGCAGGCTTCCCACGCCCGCGGACGCGAGCAGCACCAGCGGCGGCAACAGCAGCAGGGCGGTGGCGCTGCGCAGGGAAGTCAACAAGGCCAGCAGGATCAGGGTGGCGAGGAAGGACAGCGCCGGAATGGCGACCGCCCGATCGCCGAGACCGCGGCGTTTCGACCACAGCGACCAGGCGGCGAGGGGAAGCGCCGGCCACGCGTACCACAGCAGGAGATTGGCGTAACGCAGGAAATTCGCCGCCGGACTGGGCGGCGGCGTCAGGACCGACCATTCGGCCTGGAAGAAGCTGGCGGCGTAATCCGCGGACGCCGTATGCACGGCCAGCAGCCAGGCGCCGCAGGGAATGGCGGCGACGGCGACGCCGGCGAGAAACCCGCCCAGGCGGCGGAGACGGTTTTCCGCCTGCCAGACGGTGATCGCCAAGGCCGGCAGCAGCGTGATGACCGGCAGCAGTCCGTTGACCAGGAAGCCCGTGGCCAGCGCCGCGGCGAACACCAGGACGGCGCGCCGGGGCTGTCGCGGCAGCAGGGCGAAGGCCCAGTACGCGGCGGCGTGGGCGGTCAGCGCGAGGAGCATCGGCTGCGCCTCGTGGGCGTGGAACAGGAAACCGATGCTGCCCGCGAGAATCAGCGGCGCGGCCGCCGCGTAGGGGTGCCCGTACAGCTCGCGCGCGGCCAGGAGAATGAATTCGAGCGAGAGCAGGGTGAAGACGCCGCTGGTCATGCGCGCCGCGTCGTGGAACGGCATCAGCCACGAGAACATCCTGCCGACGCTGGCCGCCAGCCAGTAGTAGAGCGGCGCGTCCGGGTAGGCGCGGCCGGCCAGTTGCAGGATCAGCCAGTTGCCGTTTTCTACGATGTCATGGGCGACGCCGATCGAAATCGCGTCGTCGTGCTTCCACGGATCGTGCCCGATCAGGCCGGTGAAGATGTAGATGACCAGCAGCGCGGTCAGCACCCAGCCGCCGGGCGGCAGGGAGATTCCCCTGAAGCGTGGATTTTCCTCGAGAATAGGCATCGCCCGGAGCTTGCGAGTGGAATCGAATCAAATCAAACAAAAAAAGCAGCCCGGCGGCTGCCTTTTTGCCGAGTCCGCGGGAACCCGCCGTGGGACACGGGGCGAAATCAGGCGACGGCGGCGACCTTGGCTTTCGTGCCGTACTTCCTGTTGAATTTCTCGACGCGGCCGGCGGTGTCGATGATCTTTTGCTTGCCGGTGTAGAACGGGTGGCACGCGGAACACACTTCGACGTGCAAGGCTTTCTTCATCGTCGATTGCGTCTTGAATATGTTGCCGCACGAGCAGGTGACTTCGATTTCGTGGTAATCGGGATGGATGCCGGGCTTCATCTGGGAATTCCTTCAGGTCAATTCTGGCCGGCTCGACATGAACGGCTGCCACGTCGGTGGCCGGCTCCGGAAAGCAGCGAATTATCCGGGTTTTTTTTCCGGATTGCAATCGGAAGTATGAACGCGGCGGGCGCGGCGGAACGAGGAGGAGACTTGGGATTTCGTCAGGCCTGCCGGGGAGGGGAAGGGGGAGAGGAATATTGTATCGCCTGGAGGCGCGGCTGCAGGCCGTACTTCTTGATCTTGTCGTGCAGGGTGGTCTTGGGGACGCAGAGTTCCTCGGCGCTGCGCGCCAGGCTGCCCTGGGTGCGCTGCAGGGCGTCGGCGATCAGCGCCCGCTCGAAGGCTTCGACCGTTTCGTGCAGCGGACGGGGCGGGTCGCCGATCTCTTCCCCGAACGGGGGCGCGCCCGATTCGATGCCGAGAACGCAGCGGTCGGCCACGTTGGAGAGTTCGCGCACGTTGCCCGGCCAGTGGTAGGCGATGAGCCGGTTCATGCGTCCCGGATCGATCCCGGGCAGCGGGCGTCCGTGGCGCGCGGCGGCCTGCATCAGGAAGTGCTGGAAGAGCAGCGGCACGTCTTCGCGGCGCTCGCGCAAGGGCGGCAGGGTGACGGTGGCGACGCTGAGCCGGTAGTAGAGGTCGGCGCGGAACAGCCCCTGTTCGGCCAGCGCGCGCAGGTCGACCTTGGTCGCGGCGATCACCCGGCAATCGACCGGAATCGGCGTGTTGGAACCGAGCCGTTCCAGGAGGCGTTCCTGTAGCACGCGCAGCAGCTTGATCTGCATGGCGATCGGCATCGATTCGATTTCATCGAGGAACAGCGTTCCGCCGTTGGCGTATTCGATGCGCCCGATGCGCCGTTTGGCCGCTCCGGTATAGGCGCCCGCTTCGTGGCCGAAAATCTCGCTCTCGAACAAGCTGTCGGGGAGTCCGCCGCAATTGATCGCCACGTAGTTGCCCCGGTAGCGGGAACTGGCTTCATGCAGGCAGCGCGCCGCGAGTTCCTTGCCGCAGCCGGTCTCGCCCCGGATCAGCACGTCGGCCGCGCTGTCGGCCAGTCCGGCGATCAGTTCGCGGACGCGCGCCATGCCGTCCGATGGGCCGATCAGCCGCGCCTCGATCTGGCCGCGCCCTTCCAGGCGGCGGCGCAGGTCGCGCACTTCGAGCACCAGCCGCCGTTTTTCCAGCGCGCGGCGCACGACTTCGACGAGCTGTTCCGGCGGAAAGGGCTTCTGGATGAAATCGTAGGCGCCGTCCTTCATGGCCTGCACGGCGGTGGAAATATCGCCGTGCCCGGTAATCAGGACCACCGGGAGTTCCGGGTCGACGCGCGCCAGTTCGCGCTGGAAGGCCAGGCCGTCCATGCGCGGCAGGCGGATGTCGCTGACCACGATGCCCGGGAAGTCGGCGCCCAGGTGCTGCCGCGCTTCCTCGGCGCTGCCGAATCCGTCGGCGGCGATGCCTTCGAGCTGCAAGGCCTGCTCGCAGCCCAGGCGGACGTCGGGATCGTCTTCTACCAGCAGCACTTTGAGATTCATGATGGCCTCGTGTTTTCGGCGAGAGGCAATTCCAGGGTGAATACCGCGCCGCCCTCGGGATGGTTGCCGCCGGCCAGCGTGCCGCCGAAATCGCTGACGATTCCCGCGGAGATGGCCAGCCCCAGACCCAGGCCCAGGTTGGCCTCCTTGGTGGTGAAGAAGGGTTCGAAAAGCCGCGGCAGCACCTCGTCGCGCAGCCCCGTTCCATAGTCGCGGACTTGCAGGCGGATCGTCCGGCCGTGGACCTCGACGGCGAGGTCTATCCGCGGCGAGGCTTGCCCGGTCATGGCGTCGAGCGCGTTGCCGAGCAGGTTGACCAGCACCTGCTCCATGCGGTTGGGATCGCACAGCGCGTAGACCGGCGTATCGGGAAAACGGCAGGCGAGCTGCGCGCCGCAAGCGCGCAGGCGCTGTTCGAGCAGGGCGGCCACGCTGGACACGATCTGCCTCATCTCCGCCGGACGGGGCTGCCCGCTCGACTTCTTGGCGAAACTCTTCAGCTCGCCGGTGATCTGCCCCATGCGGTCGACCAGTTGGCCGATGCGTTCGAGGTTGGAACGCGCCGTCGCTTCGTCGCCGCGTTCGAGAAAACGGGCGGTGTTCGCGGAAAGCGTGCGCAACGCGGCCAGGGGCTGGTTGAGTTCATGCGCAATGCCGGTGGAAAGCTGTCCGATGACCGCCAGCTTGCCGGCCTGGATCAGTTCATCCTGCGTCGCCCGCAGGCTACGTTCGGCGCGCACGCGCTCGGCGATTTCGTCCTGTAGCTTCAGGTTGGCCGTGGACAGGTCGAGCGTCCGTTCCTCGACTTTCCGTTCGAGCTCGTCGTGGGCTTGTTGCAGCGCTTCGCGCGCCGCCAGGCGATCCTGCAGGTGCTTGCGCCGTTCGTTGAACGTCAGCGTCACGAAGCACAGCAACACCGTCGTCACGCCCGCCACGGCGGCGCGGATGGTGCTCATGTACTCGATCTGGCCCAGGGGAGAGTAGACCGTCAAGGTCCAGGTCGACCTGGCGAGCGGCTGCGATTGGGCCATGAATTCGCCGCTGGTCGGGTAGACGGAAGGCGCTTCGTTTTTCTCGCGGGCCAGCTCGATGAGGCGGGTCTGTTCGTCGAGCCGGGCGATTTCCCGGACGCCGAGAGGCTTCAGCTCATAGCGGTTGTATTGCCGCGAACGGTCGAACGCGGCGCGCGTATTCTCGCCGATCGGGTGCGGCGTGCGAAATTTCCACCCGGGGACGGAACTCAGGATGATGACCCCGTTTTCATCGGTGACGAAGATGGGCGCTTCCATCGTGGACAAGGACTTTTCCAGTTGTTCGAGACCGACCTTGACGACGGCCACGCCAATCACCTCGCCGCCATCCGCCAGCGCGGAAGAAAGGTAATATCCCGGTTCTCCGCGCAGCATGCCGATGCCGAAAAAACGTCCCTTGTAGCCGGCGATGGCGTCGCGGAAATACGGGCGGAAGGAAAGATCCGCGCCGACGAAGCTGTCCGGCCGGCGCCAGTTGCTCGACGCCAGCACGCGCCCGGCCCGGTTCATGATGTAGATCGACAAGGTGCCGGCGCGCTGGTTGAGTTCTTCGAGATAGCCGTTGACCTCGCGGGCCATCCGGGCGTCGAGCAGATCGGGCACCGCGCGTTCGAGCCCCAGGGCCGCCGGGAAATAGGCGTATTTGCCGATTTCGCGTTCGAGGCTGGCGGCGTACAGGTCGAGACGATGGCGCCCGGTGGCCTGCAATTCCAGGAGCGCCTGTTGCCGGCTGAGCCGGTAGGTGGTCAGCGCGACGGCCGCGACCGCGAGCAGGGCGACGGCGCAAACCAGGATCAGACGCAGGGAAGGGCGGAACGGCATGGACGACATCCGGGCGCGGCGAAGTGGAAGAACGTCATTGTGAACCGGTGGGCGGCGAAATGCGAACCGGAGCCGGCGAAAAACGAGGGGAAGCGTAAAACGCTTCCCCTCGCCGCCTTGTCGTATCGCGCGGTCTCCGGACCGTTCTCGCGCCTCGCTGCCGGCGCGCGGTCCTTCCGTCATCGATCGCGCAGGCTTTCAGCCACTTATGGCCGCCGCCTCTTCGTCGAGCGACGAAGTATGTATGGCGGCGATGTCCTCGTCGCTGAGCGACGAAGTGATCAGTTTCGCGATGACCAGGTCGCCGGCGACGTTCAGGGTCGTGCGGCACATGTCGAGGAAACGGTCGACGCCGAGGATCAGGCCGATGCCTTCGGCCGGGACGCCGACGTTGATCATCAGCACCACGATCAGCGGCAGCGATCCGCCGGGGATGCCCGCCGTGCCGACGCCCGCCAGCATGGACATCAGCACCACCTGGATCTGCTGCCCGAGGGTCAGGTCGATGTTGAAGACCTGGGCCATGAACAGCACGACGACGCCTTCATACAGGCCCGAGCCGTTCTGGTTGGCCGACGCGCCGATGGTGACCACGAAACGGGCGATCCTCGAAGGAATCTTGAGCACGTCGGTGGCGCATTTCAGCGCCACCGGCAGGGTGGCGTTCGAGGAGGCCGTCGAAAAAGCGTAGACATAGACTTCGCGGCACTGCTTGTAGAAAGAGAACGGATTGGTCTTGCCGACGGTCGCCAGGAACAGGCTATACACCACGAAGAATTGCAAGAGCAGGCCGAGGACGACGACGAAGGCAAAATAGGCGATGTTCCCGAGGAAGCCGGCGCCCATCCGGTAGGCGGTGTTGAAGACGATGCCGAAGATGGCGTAGGGCGCAATCTTCATGGCTACCGCGATGACCTTCATGGTGGCCTGGAAAATCGCGTCGAGCACCTGGGTCAAGGGATGGTTCTCGGACTTGATGACGGTGGAAAGCGCCCAGCCGAAAAACAGCGCGAAGACCATCATCGCGATGATTTCGCCGGAGAAGGCGCGCGCCGCGGAGTCGATCGGATTTTGCGGCAGCAGGTCGACGAGGTATTGGAACCAGGGCTTGGCCTGCGCTGCCTCGGCGTTCTTCTGGATGGTCAGGACACCCTGGTTCGCGGCCAGAGCGGCCTTGTCGAAGACCAGGCTGGCGCCCGGCTTGAGGATGTTGGTGGTGAGCAGCGCGATGACCGCCGCGATGCCGCTGAGCACGACGGTAAACAAAAGGCAACGGCCGCCCACCTTGCCAAAGCCGCCGGCGCCCTGGCTGAGTTCCATGGTGCCGAGCATCAGCGCCGAGAGGATCAGCGGCACGACGACCATGAAGATCATGCGCAGGAAGAGCGCGCCGACGAAGGTGAATACCTCGGTGACCTGCTTCATCAAGGCAAAGTCCCTGGCCGGAAAGAAATTGTAGCCGATCAGGCCCAGCGTCACGCCCAGCGCGAAACCGAGCAATAGTTTGTTGTGTTCCTTCATTATGCGACTCCCTTGTGATAATTGATCTGATGATGATTTTGCCCAGCCTTCGATCCGCTCGCGGCGGGGGATCTCTTGACGGATCACTCGCACCGCGCGGCCAATGCCGGGAATTCGCCCGTCCGGCGGCGAATCCCTGATCAATAAGCACGAATCGTTCCTGTTTTTGGCGCGAGTAACCCATTGATTCGACA
>JAISQQ010000237.1 GCA_031274075.1 Accumulibacter sp. | reverse complement strand
AAGCGCTATGGCTACGACCTGGACAGGACGCTGGACGACATCCGGCCGCGTTACCGCTTCGATGTAAGCTGCCAGGGTACGGTGCCGGAGGCGATCATCGCGTTCCTCGAAAGTACTGGTTTTGAAGACGCGATCCGCAATGCCATTTCAATCGGAGGCGACAGCGACACCCTTGCCGCGATAACGGGCGGAATCGCCGAAGCCGCCTATGGCATACCCGATGAAATCGGCCGTCGTGTTGGCGACTATCTGACGCCGCCGCTCATGCAGGCCTGCGAGCAATTCGCTTTCGCCATTGCCGGTACTCATAAGGTTTGACCTTTACAGCCGTCAAAGTACGCACTGGCTCCCGGCGATCAAAGGGACGACGCCTCTGTGCTTATCTCGACGCTTGTGCCGAAAAGCGATTCCGAGCGTTTCAGTGCCGCCAGCGGCTATTTCTACCCCGTCATTCCGGCGCAAGCCGGAATCCAGGAAATTCGACGGACGAATTGGATCCCGGCTTTGCCGGGGGTATTTGATTCTTGCGGGCGCGAAGCGCCCGGTAACTGACTGTCCTCTGTCTTCAGTCCTCTGTCTTCTGACCAGGATCACGCCGGCAGCGGCGTCGGCGCCGTTGGCGCGTGTCCTGTTTCCTGGTACACGCGGCAACGCTCGATGTACTCGCGGGTGCTCTTGGGCATCGGCGTCCGGGCGCGGGTGATGAAGAAAACCAAGTCGCGCCCGGCGTGGATCAGTTTCAATCCGTCGGAAACGCGGTGTCCTCCGGAAACACCGGGAATCGCCCCGGCGTCTTCGTCCGGCGAGAAATTGGCCAGGCGCTCCCCGGCGGCCACCATCCGCGGCCAGACGTCGAAAATATCCGGATCGGTGCGCAGGATTTCGGTCTTGATGCGCGCGACGTGCGCAAAGGCGCGGATCAAGGGTTCGACCCGCGCGAACGCCGGAATCCTGGTAAACGTATCGGCCATCGCGTCGGCGATCCGGTCGATGTCGCGCTTGGTCTGGCCAATCTTGATGTAGCGGTTTTCGTAAAATTCCTCGACGGGCACCGAAAAAGCGCGGAAGGGTTCGCCCCAAAGCTCGTCGATGCCTTCCTCGCCGCTGCGGTGCAGGACGAAACGCCCCAGTTCCATGGCTTCGAGCAGGCAGCGTCCGCATTCGCGCGTCAAGGCGTCGCTGCCCTTGATTTCGACGCCGCGCGTCTGCAACTCGACGAGGCAGCAAAAAATGTCCGTCGCCCGGTTGAACAGCGATCCGGCCAGCATGCCGGCCTTGACGCGCTTCAAGGCCACGTCGGATTCCTCTTCGTAATTCTGGCGGGCCTCCGCCAGGCGCGTGCCGGGAATGTTCAGGCCGTGTTCGGTGTGGTTGAAAAGACGCCGGGTCAGCGCCTCGATCAGGCATTTCTTGGCTTCGAGCGAATTGGCCGGAGCCGGGTAGGTCCTGATCCAGTAACCGCTGTAAAAAACCCGTTCCCGCCCGTCGATGACGCGGCGCGCGCCTTCTTCCGGGACATCGTCGGAATGCGGGTTGTCTTCTGTCAGATTCTTGTTCATCGTAAAACCGGCTCCTCGCCGCTCGAAATGATGCACAGCCTGGAACCCGGCCTCGATGCCGGGTTCCACGGCCACCTGGGAGGGAGAGACCTCTTTCGGATTGTCCCGGGCCGCGGGCGCGAACGCCTGTGGCCGATTCCCTTGCCGATTCCCTACCGATTCGCGCCGCCATTTGCGGGAAACGCGTCGCGCGTTTTTTTATCGCGTGCTTTTTTCGCCGAAGGTAAATTTCCGCAAATTATACTTTGACGGCGAAGCGCCGATCCCGCTTCGGACTCCCGGCCATGCGGCCCCCGCGTAAACTGTTGCGCCCGCAAGACACTTGTGCCTGTCCGGAACGGAGCAGCCCAGGAAACTGTACTTTTGCGGGGTGTGTTTTGCGATTTTTTGACAAGGAATCCCTTTTTGACGCCGAGGCGCTCAAGGAGGCGGGTTCAAACCGCTCGCGCAGCGCCTCTGGTTTCTCTTTCCAGTGGAAGAGCAAGGCGCGCGCTTCGTTCGTGAGCGCTTTGCGGCCGCGCGGCAAGGCCGTCCGCCGGTCGATACCGTGTCATAATTTGCCGCCTCCAATCAACGAGCCGAAACCCCATGCCGCCCATGAAAATCATGCTCTGGATCGCTGGAACGCTGGGCCTCCTCGCCGTGTTTGCGCTGTGGCTGCCGCATTTTGTCGAAGGCCGCTTTTATTACCCGCGACGCGGCGCAAGCGCCTATACGCCGCAAAGCGTGGGCTTGGCGTATGAGGACGTGTATTTTTCCAGCGTGGACGGCGCCCGGCTGCATGGCTGGTTCATTCCGGCCCTTGGCAAGGCGCGTGGTCTCGTCTTGCAAGTGCACGGCAATGCCGGAAGACTCGAGAATCATCTGGACAGCATTCGCTGGCTTCCTGAAAAAGGCTATGCCGTATTTGCCTTCGATTATCGGGCCTATGGCCTCTCGGAAGACAAGACACCCACGCCAAAAGCCCTGATGGAAGATACGCAAAGCGCCATCGCCTATCTGCAAAGCCGCAAGGACATGGCCGCGCCAAAACTTTGGCTGCTCGCCCAAAGCCTTGGCGGCAATAACGCCATCGCGGCGAAAGCCCATGGAAAAATCGGCGGCGTCGCGGGCATGGTGCTGGATTCCACTTTTTATTCTTACCAGTCGATTGTCAACGACAAAATCCCCGGCGCGGGTATTTTTATCAGCGACCGCTACAGCGCCAGCCAGTTCATTGCGCAACTCGCGCCCCTGCCGCTCTTTTTCCTGCACGGCGATCAGGATCGCACCATCCCCTGGCAACACTCGCAAAAACTGTATGAGCTCGCCTCGGCGCCCAAGCAAATCCGCATTCTCCCCGGCGTCAGGCATATGGGCGCGCTGGAAAGCCCAGAGGTTCGGGCCGCGATTTTGCGTTTTTTTGAGCAGCCCGCAAAAATTACCGTCCCCTGAACGGCCGGAGGGCGAGCACTTCGTTGAGGAGCAGCGCCGCGATGACCAGGCCGCCTCCGGTCAGCGTCGCCAGCGAGGGCTGCTCGGACGCGCCGATCCACGCCCAGGCGACGCCGAACGGGACTTCGAGCAGCCCGATCAGCGCGATTTCGGCGGCCGGCAGCTCACGCGACAGGCGGACCAGCAGCAGGCAGGGCAACGCCAGTTGCACCACGCCGAGCAGGGCCATCAGCGCGATATCGTGCAAGGACGCCTGTAGCGGCCAGGCGAAGGGCAGCGTGAGGAAGGCCGAGATCAGCCCGCCGATGAGAATCGCCGGCAGCATGTCGGGCGGTTTCGCCCCGTCGCCGGAACGCGCGCCGGCGATCGATTGCAGCAGCGTGTAATTGGTCGCCGAGGCGAACGGCACGGCGCAGGCGACCAGCGAGCCGGTCAGCGACACTCCGGCAAGCGTCTCCTGGCCGAACATCCAGCCGATGCCCGCGCCGCCCAGGGCAATCGCCGCCCAGGTGCGCGCGGGCAGCCGGTGGCGGAGGAACAACCGGGCGAAAAACGCGGTGATCAGCGGGCCGACGGCCAGCATGACCAGCACGTTGGCCACCGTGGTCAGCGTCAGGGCCATCATGAAGGCGGTAAACATCGTCGCCCAGCACAGGCCCGACACCCATACCGGCCAGCGCGGCGCCGCCAGGCCGCGCAGGAAGGACGGACCGCGCATGACGCCGAGGATCGCGAACAGGGCAATGGCGTTGCACAGGCTGCGCCAGAAAGTGACCTCGAAACCGCGCGCGGCCTCGACATGGCGGGTGACGACTCCGGCGATGCTCCACATCAGGGTGACCAGGATCATCAACAGGACGGCGCGGCGATGGGTCAATCGGGACGGGATGGGCATAAGGTTCGGGCCTGGATGGAATCGGGCGCGGCCGTTCGGGAACGCTCATCGGAAACAGTCCGGCGAGGCCGCGCGCCGCACTTATGGAATATACCAGTATGGGGGAATGTTGCCATACGCTTCAGGGCCATCGCCTACGCGGATGTCGTAGATAGTTGAAAGGAATCGTCGGTATTCAGGTTGTCACGACGAGGCCAGGGCGAACATATTGGACTTTCAGGAAGCAGGCGGGCCGGTGGGAGGCGTTCGGCGGTTTGTGTCGGGAAGGCCGGCATTCCTGGGAGCGCGGGGCTTCTGCCCCGCAATAACGGTGGTTGTGTCATTCCCGCTGTTGCGGGGCGGAAGCCCCGCGCTCCCAGGGGGTTCATTTCTTCATGTGCGATGAAAGGCATTTCCTCACCACATAAGGACTTGAATATAAAAGATTTTCAGCGACTGTTTACGACATTTGCGTAGGCGATGGCCCTGTCTGTCTCCCAAAAACAACAGGCGAGGGGCGGGATTTTATGATAATCATTGTCCTCTGTACAGAGAATGAATATTATTG
>JAISQQ010000170.1 GCA_031274075.1 Accumulibacter sp. | reverse complement strand
TTCCGCTCCGCAACAGCGGGAATGACACGACCGCCGCTGTTGCGGGGCAGAAGCCCCGCGCTCCCAGGAAACCCAGCCGGCCTTCCCTGACGCAAAACCGCCGAACGCCTCCCACCGGCTTCCTGAAAGCCAAATGCGTCCGCCCCAGCCTCGTCACGACAACCTGGATATAAACGATTCCTTTCGACTACTTACGACATCCGCGTAGGCGATGGTCTTGTCAGAGGACAGTCCAGTTACCGGGCGCCTTTGCGCCCGCAAATATTACTGTCCTCTGTCCTCTGTCCTCTGTTACCTGATCCCAGCAAGCCGTCGAGCACCAGCATTTCCTCCATTCTGTACGGAATTTCGAGGCAGGGGGCGATGCGGTAGGCCGCGCCGCCGGTCAGCAGGCAGAGCGCGGCGCCCTCCCCGGTCACTCGGGCGAACATGCGCTCGATGGCTCCGGCCTGCGCGTGCAGGCAGCCGGAAACGATGGCGTCCATGGTGTTGCGCGGCTCCTTGCGATACTCGCCCTCGGCGTCCGGCAACTGGGCGGTATTGCGGGCCAGCGCCGCGCACATCAGGCGCACGCCCGGCAGAATCAGCCCGCCGCGGAAATTGCCGGCGGCGTCGAGCCAATCGACCGTCGTCGCGGTTCCCGCGCAGACCACCAGGCAGGCGTCCTGGGTTTTGGCGCGCGCGCCGATCATCGCCGCCCAGCGATCCGAACCGAGCCGTTCGGGCGGCTCGTAGCCGTTGCGTATGCCGTGGGCGGACGCCGCCGAACGCAGCCAGCGCAGGCGGCGCCCGGACGCGGCAGCGGCGGCCTCGATGGCCGCCTCGACCACTGGCCCCGCGACGCAACACGCCACCAGATCCCCGGCGCCCACCCAGCGGCGGGCGACTTCGGGCAGGCGGGCGGCGTCCTCGGTGGGCAGATTGCCGTGCTCGCGCCACGACGCGCCGTCGTGGATGGCCCATTTGATGCGCGAATTACCGGCGTCGAGGGCGACGATCATGGCCGCCTCAGGGACACGTCGCCGGACAGGCAACGCTCCAGCCCGGCCGCCGTGCGCAGCAGCAGCGCTCCGTCGGCGTCGGCGCCGGCGCAGACGCCCTGCTTCTCGACGCGGCCGTCGCGCAGCACGCGCACCGGCCGATCCTGCCAGGCGTGAAGCGCATGCCACGCCTCGCGCAGGCCGGCAAAACCGTGCGCGGCAAAGCCGTCGAAAACCCGCGCCAGTTCGGTCAGCACGCCGGCCAGCACGAGGTGCCGGTCGGGCGGCGCGGCGACGATCTGTTCCAGCGCCGCCGGCGGCAACGCGGCGGCCCCGATTTCGCCGATGCTTTCCGGCAGGCGCAGATTCAGCCCGATGCCGACGACCGCGCGCGCCGTCTCGCCGTCGGCCTTGAGTTCGACGAGAATGCCGCCCAGCTTGGCGTCGCCGTAAAGGACGTCGTTCGGCCACTTGAGCGTCACGCCGCCCGCGCCGCAGCGCGCCAGCGCGCGCGCGACGGCCACGCCGACCGCCAGCGAAAGCCCGGAAAGACGCGCCAGCGCGCCGGGAAAAGTCCACAGCACGGAAAAGGTCAGGCTGCTTTCGGGCGACGCCACCCAGGCGCGCCCCCGGCTGCCGCGTCCGGCAGTCTGCCGGTCGGCGACCAGCACCCGGCCCGAAGGCGCGTCCGCCGCCTGCCGCATCAGTTCGGTGTTCGTAGACGCGCATTCGGCCACGGCGACGATCTCGAAACGGCCACATGCCTCCGCCAGGAGCGCGTTCACGCGAGACGGATCGATCAGCAGGGAAGGGGATTCGGGCATCAGGTGTCAGATGTCAGGGGTCAGTTCAGTTACCGGGCGCTTCGCGCCCGCAAATAGTACTGTCCCTGGGCCATCGCCTGCGCGGGGGTCGTAAGAACCCGTTTGCGATCTTTCCTGGGAGCGCGGGGCTTCTGCCCCGCAACGGCGGGAATGACACGACCACCGCCGTTGCGGGGCGTAAGCCCCGCGCTCCCAGGTCGGCGATCGGGTTCATTTCTTCATACGCGATGAAAAGCATTTTGACGCCACATAAGGACTTGAATATAAAAGATTTTTGGCGAATGTTCACGACATTTGCGTAGGCGATGGCCCTGGGATAGTAATATCCGCGGGCGCGAAGCGCCCGGTAACTGATCTGATCCCTGATCCCTGACATCTGATACCTGCCCCCTGTCATCTGTCTTCCGGACCGTGTTTCGCGATGAAATCGCGCAGCGCGGTTTCCATCGTCGAGGTGATGCCTTGGCGCAGTTCTTCGCTGATGCTGAGCAGGGTGGCTTCGATCAGTGTCGGTAATTCGTAGGCCATCTGTGCGCTGATCGCTTGGATCATCCGCGTGGCGAGTTCGTCGGGGACGGGGGGGCCGGGGCTTGCCGGCGGGGGGGGCGGGGCGGGCGAATCTTTCGACGAATCTTCCGGCAGATCTTCCGGCAGATCTTCCGGCAAATCTTCCGGCAAATCTTCCGGCAAATCTTCCGGCAACTCCTCCAACGACTCTTGCCGCGAATCTTCCAGCATTTCCACGGAAACCGCCGTTTCGCTCTCCTCCTCCTCTTCGGCGGAAACGATTTCGGTCAGGACGGGAATGTCGTCGTCCGGCAGTCCGGCCAGGAGCGGTTCGGGTCTTGGCGGCTCGATCAGGAACGGCTCGACCGCGACGCCGCGGTCCTTCCGGCCGGCGAGGAAGCTGCGCCGCCGCTTGGGCGTCGCGGGGTTCCTGGCGCTGTCGTCGCCGTCGCGGGCGCTCATGGGGACGGCTCCGCGAGGTCGAAATACTGGATCGCGTAGCCGCGGTCCTTGTAGAACCCGACGCGCTCGCGCGCCGCCTGCCGTTCGTCGCCGTCCAGGCCGACCACTTCGATGACGCTGTCGAAGCGCGAAAAGGCGGGCGGCACCTGCGAAGACAGGTTGAGCAGGCGCTCGCTTTGCGCGCCGGCGGCGGAATCCGCCGTGATGACGATCGGCGTTTCCGCCGCCAGCGGGGACGCGGCGCGCACGTGCGGGATGAAGCCGGTCGGCGGCGAGAGCCACAACTGCCGGTCGAGCGCCTCGGCGAGCGCCGCTTCGGGCGCATACACCAGCGCCGTCTTTCCCTGCCGGCAGACCTTGCCGAGCAGGGCCGCGGCGGCGGCGACGCGGTCGGCGGCGTTGTGATAGAAGAATATGCGGGTCAACGCAGTTTCCCCGCGCGCGCGAGCAGGTAGTGGGCGAGCAGCGGCACGGGCCGTCCCGTCGCGCCCTTGTCCGCCCCGGACTTCCACGCCGTGCCGGCGATGTCCAGGTGCGCCCAGGCGAATTTCCCGGCGAAGCGCGACAGGAAGCAGGCCGCGGTGACGCTCCCCGCCGGGCGGCCGCCGACGTTGGCGAGGTCGGCGAAATTGCTCTTGAGCTGCTCCTGGTAGTCGTCCCACAGCGGCATGCGCCAAGCGCGGTCGAAGGCCGTGTCGCCGGCGTCGATGAGCGCCGCCGCCAATTCGTCGTCGTTGGCGTACAGGCCGCTGGCGACGTTGCCGAGGGCGACGACGCAGGCGCCGGTGAGCGTGGCGACGTCGATGACCGCCTGCGGCTTGAGGCGCTCGGCGTAGCTCAGCGCGTCGCACAGGATGAGGCGGCCCTCGGCGTCGGTGTTGAGAATCTCGATGGTCTGGCCGGACAGCGAGGCGACGATGTCGCCGGGCTTGCTGGCCGCGCCGCCCGGCAGGTTTTCGACGCACGGGGCGATCGCCGCGAGGTTCACCGGTAGGCGCATCCGCGCCGCGGCCTTGAGCGTTCCGAGCACGCTGGCGGCGCCGCACATGTCGAATTTCATTTCGTCCATGCCTTCGCCGGGCTTGAGCGAAATCCCGCCGCTGTCGAAGGTGATGCCCTTGCCGACGAGCACGATGGGTTTGTCGCCGGGCTTGCCGCCGTGGTAGTGCGCGACGATGAGCTTCGGCGCCTGGCGCGATCCCTTGGCGACGGAGAGCAGCGCGTGCATGCCGAGCGCTTCCATGTCGGCGCGTTCGAGGACGCGGCAGTCGAGCGCGTGCTCCTCGGCGAGCTGCCGCGCCGCCTCGGCGAGGTAGCCCGGCGTGCACACGTTGCCCGGCAGGTTGCCGAGCGTCCTCGCCAGGGCGACGCCTTCGCCGATCGCCAGCCCTTGCTCCAGCGCCTGCGCGGCGGCGGCTTCGCCGATGCGGTCGTCGGCCGCGAAAAGCAGGCGGGCGAGCGACGCTTCGGCCTCCTTCTTGCTCTTGAAGCGGTCGAAGCGATACAGGGTTTCGCTGGCGATCACCGCCGCCTGCCGGAGGCGCCAGGCGGCGCTGCGCTTTTTCAGCGGAATCCGCGTCAGCAGCAGCGTGGCGTCCGCCGCGCCGCTGCCTTGTATCGCCTTGACGGCGGTGCGGATCGCCTTGGCGTAGGCCGGATCGCCGAATTCCTTCTCCTTGCCAAGCCCGACCAGCAGCACGCGCTCGCTGCCGGAAGCGGGCAGGTTGCGCAGCATCAGCGCGCTTCCGGCCTTGCCGTCCATGTCGCCGCTGGCGAGGACTTCGGCGAGCGCGCGCCGGGCGTCCGGGCTGGCCGGCCAGGCGGCCAGGGAAGGCGCGCGCGATTCGAATACGCCCAGCACCAGGCAAGCGCTGCGCCGCCGCTCCGGGCTCCTGCTTTTTATGCTAAATTCCACCGGCTTCTCCTGCTCGGGATCGAAGAAGCCGATTATCACTGTAGTCTTTCTTCCAAGTCAAAAAATGATCTTTCAACGCGCCATCCGGCGCGAGTTCACCCAGTCGGCGGCGGGCGTGTTCGTCGCCCTTTTCGCCATCCTGCTGACCACCCAATTGATCCGCCTGCTGGGGGAAGCCGCCGAGGGATCGATCGCTCCGGAGGCGGTGGCCGCCCTGCTCGGGTTCTCGGCGCTGAACTACATCCCGACGCTGCTGGCGCTGGCCTCCTTCATCGCCATCCTGCTGGCGCTGTCGCGCAGCTACCGCGATTCCGAGATGGTGGTGTGGTTTTCCTGCGGCCTGCCGCTGACCGCCTGGGTGCGCCCGGTGCTGGTCTTCGTCATGCCGCTGGTGCTGGCGATCGCGCTCCTGTCGCTCTTCGTGTCGCCCTGGGCCTTGTCGAAAAGCGCCGAATACCGGGGCAATCTCGAAACGCGGCGGGACGCCGGCCAGGTGACGCCGGGCGCGTTCCAGGAATCGTCTTCCGGCGAGCGGGTGATCTTCGTCGAGGGCGTTTCCGAGGATGAACGCTACGTCAGGAACGTGTTCGTCAGCACCATGCGGGAGCAGCGGCTCGACGTGACCATGGCGGCCACCGGCTACCAGGAAATCGCCGAGAACGGCGACCGCTTCATCGTGCTGCAAAACGGCCGGCGCTACGAGATGCAGCCGGGTTCCGCCGAGTTCCGGATCATGGAGTACGCGCGCTACGCCGTGCGCGTCGAGACCAAGGAGGCGCGCGGCATCGAGAAGACGCCGAAGAACACGCCGACGCTCGATTTGATCGGCAGCGACGCGCGCACGCACCAGGCCGAGCTGCTCTGGCGCGTCAGCATGCCGGTGTCGGCGATCATCCTGGCGATGTTGGCGATCCCGCTGTCCTTCGTCAATCCGCGCGCCGGGCGATCGGCCAATTTCCTGCTCGCGCTGTTCGTCTATCTGGTCTACAACAACCTGATGACCGTCGGCCAGGCTTGGGTCGCCAGCGGCCGGCTTTCCTTCCTCGACGGCCTGCTCGGGATTCACCTGCTCATGTCCTGCCTGCTGCCCCTGCTGTTCTTCCGGCGCATCGCGGTGTTTTCCTTCGCGCGTTTCTCGCGATGAAAATCTACCGCCGTTATCTGGCGCGGGAAGTCACCGCCGGCGTGCTGCTGGTGCTGGCGGCGTTCCTAGCCCTGTTCAGCTTCTTCGACATGATCAACGAGGTCAAGAACGTCGGCAGCAGCGACTCGTATCAGCTCTATCACGCCCTCGTCTTCGTCCTGTTGCGCCTGCCCGGCCGCGTCTATGAGCTGATGCCGATCGCCGTGCTGATCGGTACCCTGTACGCGCTGTCGTCGCTGGCGCGGCATTCGGAAATCACCGTGCTGCGCGCCTCCGGAATGTCGACCCGGGACCTCCTGTGCAGCCTGCTGGCCGTGGCGGCGGTGTTCGCGCTGGCGACGCTGCTGGTCGGCGAAGTGGTCGCGCCGCCGGCGGAACGGACGGCGCAGCAGTTGAAGCTGCAGGGCCGGGGCCGGGCCGTGTCGCAGGATCTGCGCAGCGGCCTGTGGGTGCGGGACGAGCGCAGTTTCATCAACGTGCGCACGGTGTTGCCGGACACCCACCTGCAAGGCGTGCTCATCCTGGATTTCGGCGAGGACGCCAGGCTGCTTTCGGTGACCGAGGCGGAAGAAGGCGTCTATGTGCCGCCCGCGGGCTGGCGGCTTTCGGGCGTGACGCGCACCTACGTCGAGGACGATCAGGTGAATCTGATCGAATTGCCGGACATGGAGTGGCGCTCCGCGCTCAACCCGGACATTCTTTCGGTGCTGATGGTTTCTCCCGAGAAAATGTCCCTGGCGCATCTGTCCGCGTATACGCGGCACCTGGCCGACAACAAGCAGAAAACGCAGCGCTACGACATCGCCATGTGGAAAAAGGTGATCTACCCGCTGGCGGCCCTGGTGATGGTGGCCCTGGCCCTGCCTTTCGGCTACGTGCACAACCGGGTGAGCGGCGTCAGCCTGAAGATATTTTCCGGAGTGATGATCGGCGTGCTGTTCCACATGCTGAACGGCCTGTTTTCCAATCTCGGCGCGATCAACAGCTGGTCCCCCTTCCTCAGCGCGATCGC
>JAISQQ010000164.1 GCA_031274075.1 Accumulibacter sp. | reverse complement strand
CCCTTCAACCTATAAGGTTTTCCGTCAGCGGCCAAGCTAATGGCACGAGGTTCCAGCTTTTTCATCAATTCTACAAATGAGTTTGACTCGTGACTATATCTATAGTGAGGTCTATATTGAGGATCTGCCACAAATGGAATAACCACCATTGGCGTATCTTCTCCAATTCTGCTTATTTCCCAATACCTTTTGCTATTTTCAGATTGGCCCAGCTTGGCATGCAGCCTTGTATCACTTTTCAGAACACTATCGAAAACCACCATGAGGCACGTTCGGGGCTGGAACGAGGCTCCTCTCGCCAAGTTGTCTGATTCGCTTTTCCACGGAAAACAGTCTGGGCTATCCAGCGGGCCAAGAGATAAACTAAAATATTTTTTCCCTTCCGATTTCCTGTGAATGGCTTGCCGGTCTTGTGCCAAATCAAACAACCATCCGGCTCCAGCGACGTCACCTTCCACCAGGGGGAATTGACGAACGACGATCATTCCGTAGAGCGCATTTCTCAGATCCATGGATTCCGTGTAAAGGCCATCGATCGGAATCGCTTCCTGTTTTTCGAGTATGGCTTTTGCCCTGCTGTCAGCACTTTTTCTCTTGGCTTGAAAGGAAAAAAATTCGCCGTAAACAGACATGTACAGGAAAGACATCACAAATGGAATGAGAACAAAAAAAAGTCCACTCGCGTTCCCTTTGAGTTTTGCTCCAATTGCACCTCCGGTAACAAGAAGCGCTATGAAAATCAATAGTATGACAGCCCCGCCACCCATATAACCAAGAAACAGGATAGCCAGGCCGACTGGAGATCTTATTAAAAGGAAAAGAATGGCCGGGGATATGATTGCCCAAACGATCCAGAGAATAATACTTGTGATTTCCTTGGCTTTTGTCGTTTCCATCGAAGATTTCGCGCTGTGTCCCGGATGAATGGTCTCATCCGGGTTTTCCGCGCTTCCCGGCGTCGAATGAGATTTGCGGGTTTCAGGGTCATTTGGGGGCAGGGACATTTTGTTTTTCCTCGTGGCGCGATTTGAAAATTCTAACATCCCTGATTAATGCTCATGCGCCGCTCCCACGCCGCCCGCTTCGACCTCTTTGACCTCTTTTGAAATCGCGGTGATCACCCATTCGCCCGGAGCGCGTTCGACGAACTCGAAGGCGATCCGGTCGCCCGGCCCGAGTCCTTGCAGCAGCGCCGCGTGCGCCGCCTTGAACTCCATGGTCATGGCCGGCCAGTGGAGCGTGTCCACCGGGCCGTGGCTGACCGTCAGCGCGCCCGAAGCGGCGTCGATCTCGTCGACCTGGCCTTCGGCGCGATGGCTGACCGCGGCGGCCCGCGAACCCGGCGGGGGCGGGGGCGGGGCCGCGCCGAAGCCGCCGAGCGCGGCCTTGAGGTTGCTCTCGGCGTCGATCAGGAAGTTGGCGGCAACCACCACCGGCTCGCCTTCGCGCACGCCGTCGAGGATTTCCACGAGCTTGTCGCCGCGCGCGCCGAGCCGGACCTCGCGCGGCTCGAAGCGCCCTTCGCCCAGTTCGACCAGCACGATCCGGCGCGTGCCGCTGTCGATGACCGCCGACGTCGGCACGGTGAGCGCCGCGGCGCGGGTTTCGACCGGCAGCTCCACCTGCGCGAACATCGCGGGCTTGAGCAGCAGGCCGGGGTTGTCGAGTTCGATCCGCACCGGCGCCGTGCGCGTGGCGGCGTTGAGCGTCGGATAGACGTAGCTCACCTGGCCCTCGAACAGCCGCTCGGGATAGGCGTTGATGCGCACCCGGGCGGGCGAGCCGGAGGCGACCAGCCCGATGTCCTGCTCGAAAACGTCGGCGATCACCCACACCGACGACAGGTCGGCGACCTGGTAAAGCACCTCGCCCGGCATGAAACGCATGCCTTGCAGGGCTTTTTTCTCGGTCACGACGCCGGCCACCGGCGAGCGGAAGGAGAGCGTGCGCTTCACCGTGCCCGAGCGGGCCAGCGACTTGATCTGCTCGCTGGAAATGTCCCAGTTGCGCAGGCGCGACAGGCTCGCCTCGGCGAGTTGGCGCATGCCCGCCCGCGTCGGCTCGTCGGCGTCCTGGAGCGCCTCCACGCCTTGCGCGGCGAGGGCGTATTCGCGCTGCGCCGAGACCAGTTCGGGGCTGTAGATGTCGAACAGCGCCTGTCCCTTGTGGATCGGCTGGCCGGTGACATTGACGTGCAGGCGCTCGACGTAGCCCTCGAATTTCGGCGAAATGGCGTAGAGACGCCGCTCGTCCGGCTCGACGCGGCCAACCGCGCGCACCACCTTGTCGAGCGCGCGCCGCTGCGCGGCCTCGGTGCGTACGCCGAGCTTCTGGATTTTCTCGGTGCTGATCTTGATCCGGCTGGCGGAGGCGGGTTCGCCGTCTTCGTCCTTCTCTTCCTCCTCCTCCTCGTAGACCGGGATGTAGTCCATGCCCATCGGATCCTTCCTGGGCGTCGGCGAGGTGTCGGGCAGGCCCATCGGATTGCGGTAGTAGAGCAGCTTGCGCTCCTTCCCGGCGCTGGCGTTGGCGGCGGTGATGGGGGAGACAGGGGGAGAACTGGATGCGCCGCCGCCGCCACTGGAAAGGCGTAGCGCGTCGCCGAAGGGCAGGGGCAGGCCCTTGATTTCCCGCCAGTAATACG
This sequence comes from Accumulibacter sp., assembly GCA_031274075.1. GTDB lineage: Bacteria > Pseudomonadota > Gammaproteobacteria > Burkholderiales > Rhodocyclaceae > Propionivibrio. The sequence goes on along the minus strand of JAISQQ010000164.1, from coordinate 153 downwards.
CGCCGCTGGCGGTGGCCAGCACGCCCAGGACCAAGCCGAGCAGCACGCCCGTGCTTCCTTTCATAGCTCTTCTCCCAGCAGTCTTTCGATTTCGGCGAGGCGAATCCGCGCTTCGGACTGCGCCTTGACCTGGTTCAGCCGCGCCCTGCGGAT
>JAISQQ010000413.1 GCA_031274075.1 Accumulibacter sp. | reverse complement strand
AAGACAGTAATATTTGCGGGCGCGAAGCGCCCGGTAACTGGACTGTCCTCTGAACAGCGCAAACCGGAATCCAGGAATTTGAGGTACGAACTGGGTCCCGGCTTGCGCCGGGACGACGTACTTAGAAGCTGTTTTAGAAATCGGAAAGACGTTTGAGAAGCAGATGGATCATCCAGGGTAGGGCGCGATCTCCGAGCGCGCCGGATGGCGGCATCCAGGGTAGGGCGCGCTCTCCGAGCGCGCCGGGGGGCGGCGGTTTCGGAGAAACCGCCCTACCTTCCCCCAGGGCTTGAATCGAGGTTTTTGGGATCTAGGCATTTCTCGTACTAATTTTTTTAAAACAGCTTCTTAGAAGCTGTTTGCGATCTTCTCTTTGGGAGCACAGGCATCTTACACAAGCCCAATATGAAAGCCTCTCTCCGAGCTGCCTCTGGGAGCGCGGGGCGCCAGCCCCGCTTTTGACGCGTACCATGACACTGTCGCCGCTGTTGCGGGGCTGGCGCCCCGCGTTCCCAGAAAGAAAGGTTCTTATACCCATACCAAGGCCCAGGCGACGAAACGTGTCAATATCCAACCAGAAAAAGATCTAACCTGAAAATGTGCTCGATGCGTCTTTCCCCCGGACACAAGGATGAATGAGAATCCCCCCGAACTGATCGTCCAGGCGCTCGATCCTGGGCGTGGCGTCGTTGTCGAGGCGTGCGCCGGCAGCGGCAAGACCTGGCTGCTGGCGTCGCGCATCGTGCGTTTGCTGCTGGCCGGCGCCGCGCCTGGCGCCATATTGGCGATTACCTTCACGCGCAAGGCGGCGCGCGAAATCGAGGAGCGCGTGCTCGACTGGCTGCGGTTGCTGGCGACGTGCGGCGACGCGGAGGCCGCGGCGTTTCTCGGGGAGCGCGGCCTGGCGCCGGACGACGCGCTGTTGCGCGCGGCGCGCGGGCTGTACGAGGGCGTCCTGGCGGCGCAGCCGGGGCTGAGCGTCAACACCTTCCACGGCTGGTTCCTGCAACTGGTGGCCGCCGCGCCCTTGTCGGCCAATCTCGCCGGAAGCACGCTGACGGAATTCGATTCGCGCCTGTTCGACCAACTGTGGCAATCGTTCGCCGCCGAGCTGGCGAAGCATCCGGCAAGCGAGGCGACGCGCGCCTTCGTCGGCCTGCTCGACGCCGCCGGGCTGGAGTCGGCGCGCCGCCTGATGCGGCGGGCGCACGACCGGCGCAGCGAATGGCTGGCGCTGGGCATGGCGGCCGGCAAGAGCGGCGCGGCGCTCGCCGGACACCTTGCCGCCACGCTGCAAGAGCAGCTCGGCGCGGGCGAGCCGGGCGAGGCGCTGGCCGGGTTTTTCGCGCAGGACTGGGAGAGCGACGCTCGGGCTTATCTCGGCTTTCTCGAAACGGGTGGGCTGAAGAGCGACCAGGACGCGGCGGCGAGCCTGCGCGCCGCCCTCGATTCCGCCCGGCGCGGGAACAATGAAGCGAGCTTCGAGGGCTTGCGCGCCGCGCTGCTGACCCGGGACGACAGCCTGCGCGTGCGTAAACCCGGCGCGGCGCTCGACAAGCGGCTCACGCCGGCGGGCGCGGCGCGTTTCCTCGAGTTGCACGCGCGGCTCGGCGAGCGCGTCGCGGCCTGCCTGCAAGGGCGGACCGCCGAGCGCCTGCTGTCGCTCAACCGCCAGGCGTATGCCGTGTTCGCCGCCTTCCTGGCGCACGTCGAGGCGTTCAAGCGCGCGCGCCGGCGGATCGATTTCACCGATGCCGAATGGCAGGTCTTGCGCCTGCTGCGCGACGCCGATACGGCGGCTTTCGTGCAGGCGCGTCTCGACGCGCGCTACAAGCACGTGCTACTCGACGAATTCCAGGACACCAACCCGCTGCAATGGCAGATCCTGCGCGCCTGGTTCGACGCCTACTCGGACGCGGACCGTCCGTGCGTGTTCATGGTCGGCGATCCCAAACAGTCGATCTATCGTTTCCGCCGCGCCGAACCCCGCCTGTTCTCGGTGGCCGCCGCTTTCCTGCAACGCGGCTTCGACGCGCTGCGCTGCGAGCAGGATGAGACGCGGCGCAACGCGCCGCCGATCATCGACGTGGTCAACGCGCTGTTTCTCGGCCAGCCGGAGTTCGCGCCGTTCCGCGCGCAATCCTCGCTGGCCGTTGGCCTGCCGGGCCGCGTCGAGCTGCTGCCGCTGCGCGCGCGCGCCGGGGAAGCCGCGCCCAAGCGGCAGGGTTTGCGCAATCCGCTGACCGAAGCGGATCTCGAGCCTGAGGATCAGCGCCGCCGCGAGGAGGCTGCCGTGCTGGCGGCGAAGATCGCCGAGATCGTCGGGCGCGGCGGCCCGGCGTGGCAGATCGACGCCAGAAGCGCGCAGGGCGGCACGGTCCGGCGCGCGGCGCGCTACGGCGATTTCATGCTGCTCGTCCGCTCGCGCAGGCATCTGGCCGGCTACGAGCGCGCGCTGGCGGCGGCCGGGATTCCCTTCGACGCCGGTTCGCGCGGCGGCCTGCTCGACACGCTGGAAGCGCGCGACATCGTGGCCTTGCTCGAATTCCTGGTGACCCCGGCCGACGACCTCAAGCTGGCGCAGGCGCTGCGCTCGCCCTTGTTCGCCTGCGGCGACGAGGATCTGGCGGCGTTGGCGGCACGGGTGGCCACCGCCGCCGGACGCGGGGACGGCGCGGCGTGGTGGCCGTGTCTCCAGGATCTGGCCGCGGCTTCCGCCGCGCCGTGCCTCGTCCGGGCGGCGCGCCTGCTCGGCGACTGGCGGCGCGTCGCCGGCCAACTGCCGGTGCACGACCTGCTCGACCGCATCTACCATCAGGGCGAAGTGCTGGCGCGTTATCGCCTGGCGGTTCCCGCCGCCGCCGCGCCGGCGGTCGAAGCCAACCTGCGCGCGCTGCCCCTGCTGGCGCTCGATCTCGACGGCGGACGCTATCCGAGCCTGCCGCGCTTCATCGACGCCTTGCGCGAACTGCGCGAGGCCGACGTCAGCGACGCGCCGGACGAAGGACGGATCGAGACGGAACAGGAGCAGGCGGAAATGGATGGCGTGGGCGGCGCGGGCGGCATGGGCCGCGTGCGCATTCTTACCATCCACGGCGCGAAGGGGCTTGAAGCGCCGATCGTCTGGCTGCTCGGCGCCAACGATTCGCCGCGCGGCGGCGGCGCCTGGGACCTGCTCGTCGACTGGCCGCCGGACGACGCCGCGCCGCGCCACTTTTCCTTCTACGGCCGCAAGGAAGATCGCGGCGCGGCTTTCCAGGAGCAGTTCGCCAGCGAGGCGGCCGCGGCGCGGCGGGAGGAATTGAACCTGCTCTACGTGGCGCTGACGCGGGCGCGCCAGGTGTTCATCGCCAGCGGCATCGAAAGCGCCCGCAAGAACGAAGCCACGCCGTACCGCCTGCTCGATGCGGCGCTCGCCCGGCTGGACAGCCCGGGCGTCTACGGCGACACCCTGCCGGCCGCCGCGCCGCCCGGCGAGCCGCCGCCAGGCGAAACCGGCGAAACCGGCGTCGTCGTCGAGGCGCTGCCGGCCATCGGCGAGCGCCGGCCCGAGGCGCAGGAAGGCGCTCGCTTCGGCATTTTGCTGCATGCCCTGCTCGAACGCCGCACGCAGGGCGACGAGGAGGATCAAGCGGCATGGTGGCAGGCGCTCGGCTTCGACGACGACGAGTACCGGCGCGCGCTGCCGGTCGCCGAACGCCTGCTCGCCGCCGCCCACCTGCGGCGCTTCTTCGCCCCCGGACAGTATCGCCGGGCGTGGAACGAAGTGGAACTCAGCGACGGCGCGGGCGCCCTGCTGCGCATCGACCGGCTGGTCGAGTTCGACGACGGCCTGTGGGTGCTCGACTACAAGAGTTCGGGCCGCGCCACCCCGCGC
>JAISQQ010000411.1 GCA_031274075.1 Accumulibacter sp. | reverse complement strand
GCGCGGCGGGGTGGAGGACGAGATCGAATTCCAGCGCGCCGTCCAGGTAGCGGCGCGCCTGCGCGAGCAGCTCGGCGTGGCCCGGCGCGCCGTGGAGGTAGTCTTGCAGGCGCTCTTCCGGCAGCTCTTCGAGGTGGATGCGGATTTTTCCGACGCAGTCGGCGATCCTTTCGCCGACGACGAGGTCCTCGCCCAGGCGCGAATTGGCGACCCCCAGGCGGCAGCGCTGTTCCTCGGGAATGAGCGCCTGCCGGGCGACGCATTCCTCGACCCGGATTTCCGGCCAGTTCAGTTCGCTCGCCAGGTAGCACGCCAGGCCGTTGGCGGTGCGCGCCCCGAACAGGAGTTCCACCGCCTGCGGGCGCGGCGGCCGCACCGGGTGCAGTTCGGCGTGGCCCTGCCCCATCAGGCTGTAGAGCACCTGCTGGATGTCGGTGTCGCCGTGTTCGACGAGACGGCGGGCGTAGTCGTAATACTCTTCGGCGCGGCAAAAGAGATGGGCAATGCGGTTATTGACGAGATCGAGAAAATCCTTGACCACGCTCGAACCCGCGCGCGCCTCGTCGAGCAGTTCCTCGGTGTACAGGGTGGGCAGCGGCCCCAGGGTGCTGTAGAGGCCGATGCGGGTGTTTTCCAGCAGATAGCACGCGGCTTCCGCCGGCGGCGGCGCCGGTATTTCCTCCCCGGCGTCCGCGAGCGGCTCCTCGACCCGCAGGGCGGCCAGCTCGCTGCCGGGATAGGCCAGCGAGAGCCAGGGCGTAATCCTGACGCGGCGCGCGGCGTCGGCGCGCGCCACGCCCTGCCCTTCCAGCTCCAGGGTCAGGAGGCGCAGCGCCTGCGCCAGGGAAAAGCGCGCGGGATGTTCCCGCAGGTCGCGCCTTACCCCAGTTGCCGGTCGCCCATGCGGGGTGGCCATTCCAGTTGTTCTCCGGTACCCGCCACGTCGAGCGTGAGGCGGGCGTAGTTGTTGATCGAGGTGAAGCCGCTGAAAAAACGCTCCAGCGCGCTGGCGAACAAGAACATGCTGCCGAAGGAGCCGAAGCCCGTCGGGTCGAGCGTCAGGGAGAGCCGCCGCCCGCGGTAGAGACGCCCCCGGATCAGCCGGTCTTCTTCCTCGCTCGAAAATTCGAGGATGGCGTCGCAGCAGCGCCGGTTGGCGGCGGCCAGTTCCGGCGCGGCGGCGGCGTCGCGGATGTAAAGCACGAGCATGGCGCGAAGCAGCCCCGCCGAGGCTTGCGGCAGGAGGTTGGCGCCCAGGTGCGAAAGATAGAGCCACTGCTGCAGGTCGCGTTCCGGACGCGGCAGGACGGGCGTCGGTACGGTGATGTTGGCGAAGCGGGCCTGCGCCGGGGAATCGTCGGTCGGCAGGCAGACGTCGCCGATGCGCAGCGCGTTGGGCGCGGATCGGTTCGAGCAGATCAGTTCGATCGAGAGGACGTGCTTTTGCAGCGCGTCCATCCCCCTCTCGGCGGCGTAGAGCGGCGTGATGCGGTAGCGGGTGCGCCCGCCCTCGTCGCCGTCGCTGAGAAAACGGGTGCTGTAGAGCAGCGGCGCGTCGACGGTGTGCGTCAGCTCGTAGGGGTGATAGGACTCGACGCGCCCGCCGGGGAACAGGCCGGTGACGCGGGTCGCGCTCATGATGTCCAGGTCCCTGGCGTCTTCGTCCTGGGGGTGCAGCGGGTATTCGACCTGCGTGTGATCGACGGTCAGCGGTTCGGCGAAGGCGCTGAACACGTTGCTCGCCGCGACCACGCCGAGGAGGAAACTGTTGCGCTCGAATTTTGGCAGGCGCGCGAAGGGCGGCTTCAGGCAGAAGGTGATTTCCAGCGCGCCGCCGTCGCCGGCCCGCGCGCCGGGCAGCGCGGCCAGCCCTTGCAGGGAAAGGAAAAGCAGTTGCTCGGGCAGGTAGAAGTAGCGCAGGACTTCCATGTAGGCGCGGTTGCGGCGGCGATCTTCCGGCAGGCGGCTGTCGCGCAGGGGGAAAAAATACTGCCGCACGGCGGACGGCGGCAGGGTGTGGGTGCTCGCGCCGAGCCGGACTTCCAGATGGTCGAGCTGGCGCAGCAAGACGAAAAAGCGCTGCGCCGCCTGGGGAAGGGGGCCGGCCAGGTGCAGCACCAGCGGCGCGTCGCCGCCCTGTCCCGCGAAGGGCGCGCCGTTTATGGTCAGGCTGACCCTGAAATGCGGCGAATTGGCGGGTTGTTCCGCCCGCACGGCGGCGATCTGGGCGGGCGGCATCCACAGATCGTGCTCGGTGCTGTAGAGGCAGCTCACATTGCCGACCGGGCGCGAGGCCAGCCGCGTGCCGCGCGGGATGTGCAAGCCCCCGCCGAATCCCGTCTGCGGCAGGAAGCGCATCATGGTCATCGAGGGCAGCGGCAGGAGCGCCTGCGGGAACGTCCAGCGCAACAGGTTCTGCAGCAGCAGGGGCGCGTTGCGGCTCAGTTGCTCGCGCATGCGCGCGGCAAAGAAGGCCGCCCCCTCCAGCACCCGCTCGACGTCCGGGTCGCTGCTGGCGCCGGCCAGCATGGGCGCGAGCGCGGGATATTTCTTCGCGAAGGCGACGGTGTCGACGCGCAGGGACTCCAGTTCCTCTTCAAAGAAAAGCTTCATGCCTTCGCTTTCCGCTTCGCTTCCCGCATCTCTTCCCGCATCTCTTTCAGTTTCCCGGTCCCCGGCACGAGCCTCACTCCAGCGTCACCGCGCACTGTCCCTCGGCGTCGATGTCGAGGCGGGCGAGGCGGTAGGGCGGAAGGCCCTGTTCCTCGCGCGAGCGCGCCTCGCCCATGCCGTGCAGCAGGCTCTTCGAGAGGCGCGGCAGGATGTGCAGGTTCAGGATGTACTCGATGTTGCGCGCCCCGGTCTCCACCTCCGTGCAGCGCGCCGCGATGTTCTCGGCGACGGCTTCGCTCCATTCCAGGGTGATCTTGCTGTTCGCCAGCAACTGCCCGGCGACGCGCGACAGCTTCTGGGTCACGATGCTCCGCAGCGCGGCGTCCGACAGGGTAGCGAAGGGCAGGAGGGTCATCCGCCCGACCAGCGCGGGTTTGAAATGCTGGTTCAGGACGGGACGGATGGCTTCGAGCACGGCGTCCATCGTTGCCGTCTCGTCCTCCCCGGATTTTCCCCGCAGCATCGTCTCGATGATCTCGGAACCCAGGTTGCTGGTGAGCAGGATGACCGTGTTGCGAAAACGCACCTCCTTGCCTTCGCCGTCCTGCAGCAAGCCCTTGTCGAACACCTGGTAGAAGAGATTCATGATGTCCGGATGGGCTTTTTCGACTTCGTCGAGCAGCACGACGGAATACGGCTGCCGCCGCACGGCCTCGGTCAGCATGCCGCCTTCGCCATAGCCGACGTAGCCGGGCGGCGAGCCGATCAGGCGGCTGACGGTATGTTTTTCCTGGAACTCGCCCATGTTCACCAGCACCATGTTCCGCTCCGAACCGAACAGCAGTTCGGCCAGGGCGAGCGCGGTCTCGGTCTTGCCGGTGCCGGAGGGGCCGGTGAGCAGGAATACCCCCAGGGGGCGGTCCGGGTCTTTCAGGCCCGACTTGGCGACCTGGATGCTTCGCGCCATCGCGGAGAGGGCGTAATCCTGCCCCTGCACCCGCCGCGCCAGCAGGTTTTGCATGTCTTCGACCATCGCCGCCTGATCCTGCGCCAGCCGTCCCAGGGGAATTCCGGTCCAGTCGGAGACCACCCGGGCGACCGCTTCCGGCCCGACTTCGGAGAACAGCAATCCGCCGTCTTTTTGCAGGACGGCGAGACGCGCCGCCGCCGCGGCGAGGGCGTCTTTCGCGGCGGCTTCGTCGAGCGTGTCGGGCGTTTCGGGTGTCTTGGGCGTTTCGGGCGCGCTTTCTCCGGTGGCCCCTTCCTGCTCTTTCTGCCCATCCTTCCCCTCCTGCCCGCCTTCCCGCGCCGCGAGCAGCGTCTTCCGCGCCGCGAGGACGGCCTTGACCGCCGCCTGTTCTTCCTTCCAGCGCCGCTCGAGTTCGTCGCGCCGGACGGTGGCGGCCTCCCGCGCCTCGCGCAGGGCGGCGAGCTGCTCTTCGTCGATGTCGAGGAGATTGTCGCGGTCGCGCTCCAGGCTGCCGATGCGGCGGTCCAGCCCGGCCCGCTCGGCCTCGGCGTCTTCCAGGACGCCGGGACGGGCGTCGAGCGCGACCTTGACGCGGGCGCACGCGGTATCGAGCAGGTCGACCGATTTGTCCGGCTGGAAACGCCCGGCGATGTAGCGGTCGGCGTAGTCGGTGGCGCATTCGATGGCCGCGTCGCTGACGATGACGCCGTGCGCCTGTTCGTAGGCGGGCTTGATCCCGCGCAGGATTTGCCGGGTGTTGGCGACCGACGGCTCGCCCAGGGCCACCAGTTGGAAACGGCGCGCCAGCGCGGCGTCCTTCTCGAAATATTTCTTGTATTCCTTCCAGGTCGTCGCCGCGCAGGTACGCAGCTCGCCCCGCGCCAGCGCGGGTTTCAACAGGTTGGCGGCGTCGGAAGTGCCGGCGCTGCCGCCCGCGCCGATCAGGGTGTGGGCTTCGTCGATGAACAGCACGATCGGCGTCGGGCTGGATTTGATTTCGTCGAGCACCCCTTTCAGGCGGTTCTCGAATTCGCCCTTCATTCCCGCGCCGGCCTCCAGGCTGCCCATGTCGAGGCCGATCAGGCGCACGCCCTGCAAGGTTTCCGGCACTTCGCCGGAAACGATGCGCCCGGCCAGCCCTTCGACCAGCGCCGTTTTGCCCACGCCCGGTTCGCCGACCAGGATCGGATTGTTCTTGCGCCGGCGGGCGAAGATGTCCATCATGCCGCGAATTTCCTCGTCGCGCCCGAAGACGGGGTCGAGTTTGCCGGCCTTCGCCCGGGCGGTGAAATCTTCGCAATAGCGGGCGATGAAGCCGCCTTCGCGCCCCGCCGCGCCGACGCCTTCCGCTGCCAAGGCGGTCGCCGGCGCGGCGGCTTCGTATTCGGTGGAATTGGCGGCGACGACGCGGTAGTCGCGCAGCCCGGCCTCGCGCGAAAAGCCGTCGAGTATTTTTCCCGCGCGTCCGGCCAGATAGCGCCCCGGCTTCACCAGCACCGTGAGCAGCGCCGCGCCGGAGGTGATGACCGGCGCGCCCAGTTCCAGGCTGGCGACCAGCCAGGCGTCCTGGAGCAGGTCCAGGAAGAGGGGCGAGAACACGGGTTTCCCCGGCGCGCCGCCGGACAGGTTTTCCACGTCGGCGGTCAGCGCGGCCAGCAA
>JAISQQ010000362.1 GCA_031274075.1 Accumulibacter sp. | reverse complement strand
TTCTCGAACAGGCTGGCCCGGTGCACTTCGACGGTGCGCATGGAAAGATTCATTTCGTAGGCGATGACCTTGTTCAGCTTTCCGGCGAGAATCCGTTCCATGACTTGCCTTTCCCGCGGCGTGAGCCGCGCCAGCCGGCGCTGGAGCGAATCCGCCGAAGCCGCCGCCCGGCGGCGCTCGTCGTCGAGCTTGAACGCTTCCAGGACGCGATCGACCAGATGGTTGTCGTTGAACGGCTTTTCGACGAAATCGAAGGCGCCGTTTTTCAGTGTGGACACCGCCAGCGGCACGTCCCCGTGGCCGGTCAGGAAGATCACCGGCAACTGGCAGCCGCTCTCGACGAGCCGGTCGAACAGTTCATTGCCGCTCATTTCCTCCATCCGGATATCGAGCAGCAGGCAGCCGGCGAAGGCCGCGTTCCAGGTTTCCAGGAACGCCTCCGCCGACGGGAAGGTCTTGCAGGGAATCTCCCGCGACTGCATCAGCCAGCTGAGCGAATCGCGAATGGCTTCGTCGTCGTCGACGATGTAGGCGAATTGAGTCATGACGAGGGTATCACCGGAAGCGAGATGGCCAGGATGGCGCCGCCTTCGGGGTTTTCCTCGATCCACAGGCGGCCACGATGGAATTCGATGATCGAGCGGCAGATCTTGAGCCCCATGCCCATGCCGTCGGCCTTGGTCGAGAAGAACGGTGTGAACAGTTTGTCCAGCACGTCTCCGGGAATCCCCGGTCCGCGGTCGATGACGTAAATCTGCACCTGATCCTCGAGCAGGCAGACCCTGATCGTCAGGCGACGCCGTTTCGACGAAACCGACGCCGCGCTCATCGCCTCGACAGCGTTGCGCATGAGGTTGAGCAGTACCTGTTCGATCTGGATGCGGTCGCCCATCAGTTCGGGATTGGCGAGTATCTCGCGCTCGATGCGCACGTGGGCCAGCTTGGCCGCCGGTTCGATCAGGCCGATGCTGCCGTCGACCAGCTCGATCAGCCGGCACGGCACCAGCCGCGGTTCGCTCTTGCGCACGAAATCATGGACGTGCCGGATGATGCGTCCGGCGCGCTGCGCCTGCACGCCCAGCCGGGTCAGCGCCGTTTGCAGTTCGTCCGCGGAAAATTTTCCCGATTCCAGTTTGTTCAGGCATCCCGTCGCGTAGCTGGTGATCGCCGCCAGCGGCTGGTTGAGTTCATGCGCCAGCGTCGAGGCGAGTTCGCCCATGCTCACCAGCCGCGCCGTCGCCTGCAGCTTTTCCTGCTGCCGCCGGGCCAGATCTTCCATCCGTTTGCGCGCGGTCACGTCGACCACCGAAGCCATCCAGCCGCTCTGCCGGCCATCGGCGCCGACCAGCGGCGCTTCGTAGATCAGCGCGTCCAGCCGGCCTCCGTCCTTGTGCATCAGCCGCAGCTCGAAGCCTTCCCGCGACATCCGGCCGCCGATCACCGCGTCGTTGATCGCCCGCGTCCGCTCTATTTCCTCGGGCGCCCAGTAAGGCATCGGCGGCGAGGCGCCGATCAGTTCGCTCTCGCCGAAACCGACCATCTGGCAAAACGCGGGATTGACGTAGGTGATCTTTCCCGCCAGGTCGCGGGCGCGCATGCCGACCGTCAGGGAATCCTCCATGGCCTTGCGGAAGGCGTGTTCCGAGCGCTGCGCCTGCTCCGCGGCGATGCGCCGCCGGATATGGCCGCGCATCACCCACAGGCTGAGCAGCACCGCCCCGGCCAGCGCGATGACCGAGGCGGTCAACAGGTTCCGCGTGAAATTGCCGTGGCCGCGATAGACGTCGACCCTGAGTACCATGCCGAATCCGGGCGGATCGAACGGAACGGCGTAGTTGATCGTCGTGTCGGCGTTGCTGACCCTCGACTTGCTGGCCAGCAGATTGCCTTCGCCGTCGAGAATGCGCACCTGGTATTTCTCGGCGAACCACCAGGGAACGAGATTCTTCAACACGCCGCTGAAAGAAAACACGCCGATCAAGGCCCCCTGATAACGCCCGTCGCCGAAAATCGGCAAATACATCTCGAACTGCGCCCCTTCCGGAGTGGAGTAGGCGTCCGTATAGACGATTTTTCCCAGCTTGTGCGCCATGTTCACGTTCTGCCGGAACAGTGCCGCGTCCATTCCATCCATCCCGTCCGCCCCAAGGCGCGCCAGCGCCCGCGCCGGCAGGGTCTCCCGCACCCTGGCCGTGTCGTCGATCCACACGATCTGCAGGATGTCGGGGTTGTTTTTCAGCAGATATTCGGCGCGCAGGCGGAACAAGGCTTGTTTGTTCGCTTCCCTGGGCAGGTCGTGCGCCAACTGTTGGAAATTCTCGGCGCCTCCCTCCAGATGGAAATTGATGTTCTGTTCCAGCCACAGCACGTCGGCGATGAGCGTCGAGCGCTGCTCTTCCATCTCATTCTGGCGCAGCACCCAGAACAGGACGAGCAGCAGCACGAGCAGCAATCCGACCGCCAGCTTGAGGGCGATCAGGTAGCTGTTGGACCATTTGAGCGCGCTCAACGGACGCCAGCCTCCCGGCATCGGCGGGTCGTCGAACGGCGGGCCAGCGAAAACCCGCTCCGCCTTGAAACCCCGCCCTTCAAGGGGACGATCGCGCCGGTGAGCGGCGCGGACTCTTCCCCACCGTTTCGCCCGGCCATGCCGGACGTGGATTGAAGCATCGTTCTTCCCTGGCGATACATGACGCCTTCCCCCGGAAACTTCTTTGTAGCAGACACGTGGATTTTGACTAAAGATACCAGAAGCTTCGTTTCGTTTGGCATAGTGTCGCCGTGTTTCAGGGCGATTTTTACACCCACGCGGCACATGGCCCGCAAAAAGCAAAAAAGCCGCCGCGCCGGGGGACTTTTCCGCAAAGGCGGGCCAAGAGAAAAAAAAAGGGCGGCGGGTCGGCTGCCGCCCAAGGGGGGCGAGGAAGAGGACACTCATCCTTCAGCGCCTTGAACGATGCCCCGGTCGGTTGCCGCCCAAGGAGGGGAGGAAGAGGACAGCGACCTCCATCCTCGTGGAATCACCCCGCGCCCATAAGCGCCAGGACGACGCCGCCGGCGACGACCGAGGCGACCTGGCCGGCGGCGTTGGCGCCCATGGCGTGCATGAGCAGGAAGTTATCGAAGTTTTCCTTCTGGGCGAGGCGCTGGCAGACGCGGGCGGCCATCGGGAAGGCGCTGATGCCGGCCGCGCCGAT
>JAISQQ010000312.1 GCA_031274075.1 Accumulibacter sp. | reverse complement strand
ACGGCGGGGATTCGTCCCAGGGTGTACATGACCAGCCCGCCCAGGGTGTTGTAGGCGTTTTCGTCCTCGCCGGGCAGCTCGTCCTCGATTTCGATCGCCGATTGGAGGCGCTCGATGGTCACGCTGCCGTCGATCAGCCAGGAATTGTCGTCGCGCCGGACGATCTCTTCCATTTCCGAGGTGTCGGACGAGGGAACGTCGCCGACGATCGAGGCCAGCACGTCGGTCAGGGTCACCATCCCCTGCAGCTCGCCGTATTCGTCGACGATCAGCGCGCACTGCTGGCGCGTCTTGCGGAAACTCTCCAGGAGATGGGTGGTGGTCACGCCTTCCGGCACGTACAAGGGGGGCTTGAGATACGGCTCGATATCGAGTTTCTGGCCGGTCAGCGCCAGTTTCATCAGGTCGACCGTGCGCAGCATGCCGACGATGTGCTCCAGCCCGTCGCGGCAGACGACGATGCGCGTAAACGGACTCTCGGAAAGGCAGTCGCGGATTTCTTCCTCGGGAAGGTCGAGGTCGAGGGCGTAGATGTCGTTGCGATGGGTCATGATCGCCGCGATCCGCTGCTCGTCGAGGCGCAGCACGTTGGACACGATGGCCTGCTCGCTCTCGTGGAAAACGCCGGCTTCGGCCCCCTGCTCCATCAGCACGTTGATTTCGTCGTCGCTCACCGGCGCTTCCGCGCTCGGCCGGGCGCCGATGAGGCGCAGGATCAGCCCGGACGACGAGGAAAGCAGCCACACCAGCGGACGCGCCGCGCGCGCGAAGAACATCATCGGCGAGGCGATGATCGCCGCGATCGCCTCGGGCGCCAGCAGGCCCAGGCGCTTGGGCACGAGTTCGCCGACCACCACCGAGAAATAGGTCAGCAGAACCACCACCACGGTCAGCGACAGTCCATGCGCGTAGGCTTGCAGCCAGGCGAAGCCGGACAGCCATTCGCCGAGCGGTTCGGCCAGCGCGTTCTCCCCGATGGCGCCGCTGAGAATCCCCACGGTGGTGATTCCCACCTGGATCGTCGACAGGAAGGCCGACGGCTCGTTGCTCAGGTTCAGGGCGGTCCTGGCGCCGGGCGAACCGTCGTCGGCGAGCTTTTGCAGGCGCGATTTTCTGGAGGAGACAATGGCGATCTCCGACATGGCCAGAAGGCCATTGATCAGGATGAGCAACAGAAGAAGGAATAGATCCATCCGGGTGTTCGAGAATATCCTCGCCAGTTTTCCGTTCTGCCCGCAATTATACCGATCGGAATCAGAGGACAGAAGACAGAGTTCAGAGGACAGAGGACAGAAGACAGATGACAGTTCAGTCACCGGGCGCTTCGCGCCCGCAAATATTACTGTCCTCTGTCTTCTGTCTTCTGTCTTCTGAACTACCTGACCGCGACCAACGCCTTGGCGTGATTGAAATCGTCGGTATAGCCCGAGGCGAAGAGGCAGCAGGCCAACTGATGGGCGATCGGGGAAGGCAGTCCGGTTTCTCCGGCCAGGACCTTGCGCGTCCAGTCCGCGGTCGTTTTCGCGTCGCAGGATTCGGGCAGGTGCGACGCTTTCAGGCTGTCGTGTTCGGCCTCGAAAAGGATCTCGCCCGCGCCGTCGCGCAGGTATTCGATCCGTGGCCGGCGCTTGGGATCGGCGTAGGGTTCTCCCTCCGTCGCCTTGAGCAGCAGGCTTCGGCCACCCTGCGCGGCGATCACCTCGCGCATCAGATCCAGATAGCCAGGATGCGTCGCCGCCGTCACCCGCACGCCATCGCCCCGGAACGGGTCGAGCAGCTTGACCAGCGCGTGCGCGCTGTTGCGCAAGCCAAGGCGGTTGCGCAGCAGCAGCAGATTGTTCAAGCCCGGCGAAATCGCCGGCAGCGGCAAAAAGACCAGGCCGCTTTCATCGAGCGCCCGCTGTCCCTGGGACACGCTGACGCAGGGCATCTGGCCGAACTCGCGGAAAATCTGCGCCGAGTTCACCCGGCCATAGCCTTCGATCAATCCGTGGACCAGCACTGGAACGCCGTGGCGCTGGAGCAGCAAAGCCAGCAGCGGCGTCAGGTTGATCCGCTTGCGCGCGCCGTTGTAGGACGGCAGGATGACCGGCCGCGGCCGTCCCGGCGGGCGCCGCAGCGAATGATGGCGTTCGTTCAGCGCGGCACAGAAGCCGAGCATCTCGTCGACGCTTTCCCCTTTCAGGCGCAGGGCGACGGCGATGGCCCCGAGTTCGAGTTCCGGCACGCCGCCGTCGAGCATCGCGCCGAAAAGCTGCCGCGCCTCGTCGAGCGCGAGGTCGCGAGCCCCCTCGCGGCCTCTTCCCAAATCCCGGACGAAGTGCGCGTAATTCATGCCGCTCCCGAAAAATAAGCCAGGCGGCGAGACGCGCCGCCTGGCGGAACGATGACTACCGGCGATGCCGGCCATTTCGCGCAGGGGGTGAGCAACACTTATGCCAAGCGAGCGCGGAGAAGGCAAAAAGCGCGGGGAAAGGCGATTGGGTAGCGGTTGGGCGGCGATTGGTCGTTTTTCCAGGTTTCCCCCCGGCGTCTTTCTCCGCGTCCGCCGCAGTCCAGGAACCTGTTTGCGATCTCATTTCTGGGAGCACAGGTATCTTGCACAAGCTCATTATGAAAGCCTCTCTTCGAGCCGCCTCTGGGAGCGCGGGGCACCCGCCCCGCAACAGCGGTGGCAGTGTCATGGCGCGGGTCAAAAGCGGGGCGGGTGCCCCGCGCTCCCAGCGAAGATCGCACACAGGTTCCAAGCGCTTTTCCCAGGAGCGTGAAACCCGGCAATCGCCACGCTGTCCGGGAACGAGCGCCGCCTGCGCATCCTGTTGGTGCGGCCGGACACGCGGAACGCCCCAGGACGGAGCGCCTATTTGATCCGCTGCAGCTTCGGACGCTTGGAAGGAGGCGGCGAGGTCCCGGGGTCGGGAGCGTTTCCGGAGGCTGGTTCCGTTTCCGGTCCGGGCCTGCCGCTTTCCGCGCTTTCCGGCTCGAAGGCCATCCCCGCGCCGTTTTCCCGCGCATAGATCGCCGCCACGTTGCCGACGGGAAAGGAAATATCGCGCGCCACGCCGCCGAAACGCGCCTGGAAACTGATCATCTCGTTACCGATCTGCAATCCGCCGGTCGCCTCGTAGCCGATGTTCAGCACGATCTGCCCGCCTCTCGCGTGTTCCTTCGGAACGCGCGCGCGGCCATCGACCTGGACCGCGATGTACGGCGTGAAGCCGTTGTCCGTGCACCATTCGTGGATCGCCCGGATCAGGTAGGGTTTGGTCGAAGGCAGGTTCTTGGTCATATCTAACTCGGAGCGTCTTGCGTTTTTGTGCGGACAGTGACTATTTCCACCCCGTCATTCCTTTGCCTGCCGGAATCCGGTTCAGAGGACAGAGGACAGAGGACAGAAGACAGTAATATTTGCGGGCGCGAAGCGCCCGGTGACTGGACTGTCCTCTGTCCTCTGTCTTCTGTCCTCTGGAACCAATGTTCATGCGATGAAATCCCAAAAACATTCTAGCGGCGCATGGCTTTTTCCGACGGCGTCAGCGCGTCGATGTATCCCTGGCGGCTGAAGATGCGCTCGGCGTACTTCATCAGCGGCGCGGCCGATTTCGGCAATTCGATCCCGTAGTGATCCAGGCGCCAGAGCAGCGGCGCGATGGCCACGTCGAGCATCGAGAAATCTTCGCCGAGCATGTGCTTCTGCTTGACGAAAACGGGCGCCATCTCGGCCAGGCGTTCGCGGATCGTCTGCCGCGCCTTGTCGGCGGTCTTGGGGTTCTTTTCGAGCGCTTCGACGTGGATGAACACCTCGCGCTCCATGGTCACCAGCAACTGGCGCGCGCGCGCGCGCATGATCGGATCCGGCGGCATCAACTGTGGATGCGGGAAACGCTCGTCGATATATTCGTTGATGATGTTCGGCTCATAGAGGATCAGGTCGCGTTCGACCAGCACCGGCACCCGGCCATACGGATTGACCATGGCGATATCTTCCGGCCGGGCGAAGAGGTCGACGTCGATCACCTGGAAATCCATGCCCTTTTCGTAGAGGACGATGCGGCAGCGCTGGCTGAACGGGCAGGTGGTGCCCGAATAAAGATTCATCATGGTCAATATCCTCGAAAACAAACCGGCGGCGGCGACGCCCGGCCTGACCCCGGCGTTCGTCGGGCCGATCCCGGATGATACACGGAATTTGTCCGGAAGAAAAGGACGGGAGATGCCAAGCGCCTAATTATAAAGCGATTTTCGCTCGCGCACGGCCTGCGCGAGGGTGCCGGCGTCGACGTATTCGAGTTCGCCGCCGACCGGCACGCCGCGCGCGATCCGCGACACCTTGAAGCCCCGGCTCTTCAGCATTTCCCCCAGGGTATGCGCCGTCACCTCGCCTTCGTTGGTGAAGTTGGTCGCCAGGATGACTTCGCGCACCAGGCCGTCGGACACTCTCGCCAGCAGCCTGTCCAGATGCAGTTCGCGCGGCCCGATGCCGTCGAGCGGCGAGACGCGCCCCATCAGGACGTAGTACAGGCCGGAATACGCCTGCGTCTGTTCCATCATGTTCAGGTCGATGGTCGTTTCGACGACGCACAGCAGGCTCGGATCGCGTCTCGGCGACAGGCAGCGGTCGCAGATTTCGGCTTCGGTGAAGGTATTGCAGCGTTGGCAGTGGCGCAGCACGCGCAGCGCCTGCTGCAAGGCCTCCATCAGGCGCTGCGCTCCCGGACGGTCGCGCTGCAGCAGGTGATAGGCCATGCGCTGGGCCGATTTCGGACCGACTCCCGGCAGGCAGCGCAAGGCCTCGATGAGGTTTTCGAGACTCGACGGCGCGGCCATCAGAACGGCAGCTTCATGCCCGCCGGCAGATTCAGTCCCGCGGTGAAGCCGGCCATGCGTTCCTGCGTCACTTCCTCGGCGCGGCGCACCGCGTCGTTGACCGCCGCCGCCACCAGATCCTCGAGCATCTCCTTGTCGTCCATGACCGAGGCGTCGATCGCCACGCGCCGCACGTCGTGGCTGCAGGTCATCGTCACCTTGACCATGCCCGCCCCGGACAGCCCTTCGACCTCGACCAGCGCCAACTGCTCCTGCGCCTTCTTCATGTTTTCCTGCATCAATTGCGCCTGCTTCATCAGGCCGGAGAATCCGCCTTTCATCATGGTGTCTTGCCTCGGTAAGTTAGTAATAAAGATAGTGGTCAAACGGGGCTGATCGACGACTCGATCAGCGTGGCGTCGAACAGGTCGATCACGTCGCGCACGGTAGCATCCTGTTCGATGGACGCCACGGCCTCGTCCTGGAGCTTCTGGCGCTGCCGCCGGGCCGCCGCCGCGGGGGTCTCGCCGGAAACCTCGTCGAGTTCGATCGTCAGCCGCAGCGGACGCCCGAAATGCTCCGACAAGGCCTGCTGCAGCTTGTCCTGCGCGGTCTTGATCTGCAAGTGGCGATGCGTGGGCGAAAGGCA
>JAISQQ010000149.1 GCA_031274075.1 Accumulibacter sp. | reverse complement strand
AACTTGTCCTTGAAAAGGAAAGTCGCGATGGCGACCGCGAGGGGCGGGGTCATGCCGCCGGCCATTACCGCGGCCATCGGGAGGAAAACGTCCGATCCCAGCATGCCGACGGAAAAGGCGTAGGCCGCTTTGTTGACCGGGCCGCCCATATCCACCGCCATCATGCCGCCAAGGATGAGACCGAGGAAGACGCGGTTTGCGCCGCCGAGGCTCTTGAGGCATTCCGACAGGAAGTTATTGAGAGCGGCAAAGGGCTCGCCGATGACGTAATAAATGACGAGGCAGGTGGCGACGCTGCCGAGAAGCGGCAGAATGAGAATCGGCATGAGACCGGCGAGATTTTTGGGCAATTTGATGAGGCGGTTGAGACAAATGATGGCGTAGCCGGCGATGAAGCCGGCCGCGATGCCGCCCAAAAAGCCCGTGCCGACGGAGTTGCAGATGACGCCGCCGATCATGCCGGGGGCTATGCCCGGACGGTCGGCGATGGAAAACGCGATGTAGCCCGCCAAAATGGGAACCATCAGGGCGAAGCCGCCCGATCCGCCGACCTTCATCAGGAATTGGGCCAGGTCGCCTTCCGCGTCGATGCCGCCGATGGCGAAGGCCAGGGCAATACAGAGGCCGCCCGCGACCACGAAGGGCAGCATGAAGGAAACGCCGGTCATGAGGTGTTTGTACGGGCCGGTGCGCGGCAGGTTTTTCGCGGCGGCCTCCGCTGGTCCGGCGGTGGATTGCTGCGCCGCGGCCTCGGCGAAAGCCTTGCGCAGCATATTCCGCCCATCGGTGATGAAAGGCTTGGTGCGGGAGGAAAAAAGCGGCTTGCCGGCAAAACGGCCCCGGTCCACTTCCCGGTCGGCGGCGATGACGACGAGATCGGCGGCGGCGATTTCTTCCGGCGTGAGCGGCGTCCCCGCGCCGACGGAGCCTTGCGTTTCAATGCGGATATCGTATCCCAGCGCGTCGGCGGCCTGTTGCAGTCCCTCGGCGGCCATGAAGGTATGGGCTATGCCCGTGGGACAGGAGGTGACGGCGACGATGCGCTTTTTGCCGCCTGCAGTCAGGGAAGGGGCGGGCGCGAGCGCCGGCGCCGCGATGGCCGTTTCCAGGGAATTGACGATGCCGCCCGCGTCATGCAGAATGCTGTCGATGTCGACGCGGCGCTGGGGAAGCCGGGCGAAATCGCCGCCGACCCCGGCCTGGCCCACCAGCAGCAGAACGTCGCCGGGGGCGGGCGGCCCCTGCAAGGGGCTGATGACGCTTTCCGGCGTATGTATCTCCACGGCCATGGCCCGGCCGCGTTCCGCGGCCGCCCGGCGCAGGGTTTCCGCGGCCAATAGCGCCTCGACGCCGCCTGTCCCGGCTTCAATGATTACCCAAATCGTGCTGTGCATGGAACATCCTCCTTAAATGGGGTCCAGGGCAGAGGCGGGTCGAAGCTCGACCCTGCCGGCAAAACCTTCCAAGGTTTCCCTGTCCGGAAGGCCAGAGCCGATGCGGCCCAGCTTGCCCAATGAAAAAGCCGTGGACAAACGGGCGATGCGTTCCAGGGAGGCGCCTTCGGCCAGGGCCGCCGCGATGCCGGCGACCATGGCGTCGCCCGCGCCCACGGTGCTGACGATATTTGGCGCTTCGGCCCAGGCCAGCAGCGCGCCTTCCTCCGCAACGAACCAGGCGCCTTCCCGGCCGAGAGACACGACCACCAGGGCGACGCCGCGGCGGCGCAGGCCGCGCGCCGCCTCCAGAACCATGCCGGGGCCCTCCAGCTTCCGGCCCGCCCATTCTTCGATTTCGTGGCGGTTGGGTTTGATGCAGAAAGGGAGGATCGGGGCTGCCAGGGCGGCTCGCAAGGCTGGACCGCTGGCGTCCAAAATGACCCTGAATCCGGCCTGTGTGAGTTTTTTCACCTGCCGGGCGTAAATATCCTCCGGGCAGCCGGTCGGCAGGCTCCCGGAAAGCGCCGCCAGACCGGGAAACATGGCGCCGCGGGCGGCGAAATCGTCCAGTATCCCGTCCAGCGCCGCCAGAGCCGCGCGGCCGACCTTGATCCCCGGCAAATTGATGTCCGTAGTGTCGTCACCGTCGACCAGCTTCACGTTCGTGCGCGAGGCGCCGTCCACCCGGACGAAGCGATCCTCCACCTTTTTTTCCGACAGGAAATCTTCAAAAAAGGCGGCGTTTTCGCGTCCCAGAAATCCGCAGGCCGCCACCGGCAAGCCCCAATCGGCCAGACAGGCGGCCGCGTTGACCCCCTTGCCGCCGGCGGCGTAGCTTGCCGAACGGGCGCGATGCACCGCGCCCAGGGTCAATTTATCCACGGTGATGGTCTGATCGACCGCCACGTTGAGCGTCAGGGTGAATAGGTTCATGCCGCCTCCTGTCCTTGTTCCAGCTCGCGGGCCAGGGCGCGCACTTCGTCCGCGCCGTTGAGCCGCAGGGCGCGTTCCGCCAGGTCCGCGAAGACGGTTTGGCCGTGCGCGCGCAGCAAGGCTTTTACGGCGGGAATATCTCGCGGGGTCATCGAAAGCTCGTTCACGCCCAAACCGGCGAGCAGGGCGGCGCCAAAGGGATCGCCCGCGATGCCGCCGCAGACGCCGACCCAGCGGCCGCGCCTGGCCGCGCCTTCCACAGTCAGGCGGATGAGGCGCAGCACGGCCGGGTGCAGGCTGTCGACCTGCGGGGCGAGATCGGGGTTTTGCCGGTCCATGGCCAGGGCATATTGAGTGAGGTCATTGGTGCCGATGGAAAAGAAATCCACATATTCCGCCAGAACATCCGCCATGACGGCGGCGGCGGGAATTTCCACCATGATGCCCAGAGGCACTTCCGGCGCGCCGGTTTCCGCCCGGATGCGCGCGCAGTGCGCGCGCAGGGCCAGGACTTCGGCGACCGAGGCAATCATGGAAAACATGATCGACAGCCGGCTTCCATCCCTGGCCGCCCGGTACAGGGCGCGCAACTGCGGTTCGAGGAGGTCGGAACGGCGCAGCAGCAGGCGCGAGCCGCGCACTCCCAGGAAGGGATTCTCTTCACGCGGCAGGTTCAGATGGGCCACCTGCTTGTCGCCGCCGATGTCCAGGGCGCGCACGATGAACGGCCGGCCGCCTTCTTCGTCGTTCAAGGCGGCGGCCATGTCGCGGTAGGCGGCGTATTGCTCATCCTCGTCCGGAGTTTCTCCCCGTTCGAGAAACAAGAATTCCGTGCGCATCAGGCCGACGCCTTCCGCCCCCTGATCCAAGGCCACGACGACCTGATCCGGCCGGTTGACGTTGGCGGAAACCTCCACGCGCCAGCCGTCCGTGGTCAAGGCCGGGCGGCGGCGCTCCTGCGCCTCGGCGGCGTGTCTGGCTTTCATCGCGGCCATCCGCCCGGCGACCGCCTGGAGCATTTCTTCCGAAGGATTCAGCCAGACGCGCCCGCCGTCGCCGTCTACGATGGCCGTATCGCCGTCCTTGGCGGCAAAGACGGCTTCGCCCGCCGCCACCACGGCGGCGATGTTCAGGGTGCGGGCCAGAATGGCGGTATGCGAGGCGGGGCCGCCCAGCGCCGTGACCAGACCCGCCACCCGGGCCGGGTCCAGCCCGGCGGTATCCGAGGGGGAAAGATCGGCGGCGACCAGGATCGTCGGGCCGTCCGACAATTCAAGCTCCCGTTTTTCGTCCAAGCCGGGGTCGATCTGCAAAAGCACCCGCTGGCCCATATCGCGCAAATCGGCGGCGCGGGCGGCCAGCGCCGGGTTGCCCAGGCGGGAGAGCCTTGCGCTCATGCTCTCCACCGCCGCCTTCCAGGACCAGGCCACGCCGTGCCCTTCGACCATGTTCCGGCAGGCCAGGGCGATGAGATCGGCGTCGTCCAGAAACACCGCCTGCGCCGCGAAAATGGCGGCATCGTCGGCGCCGAGCTTGCGCGTGGCGTCGTCCGCCAGAGCGATCATCTGCTGCCGGGTTTTGTTCAGCGCGGCTTCCAGCAGCTTGCCGCCTTCCGCCAGAGACACGGGAATGTCCGGCACGGCGAGATCCGCCGCGTCCAGCCGATGCACCGTGCCGACGACCAGGCCGGGACAGGCGACCACGCCGGTGATGGCCGGCGGAGGACCCGGCGGGTTCCAGCCGCGCCGGGGTTCGTCGCCCGCCCATTCCGCGCCGCGGGCGGCGGCCCGGAGCGCGGCGGCCTTTTCTCCGGCCGAAAGTCCGGTGATCACGGCGCGAAAGGCATGCAAGACGGAGGCGGCGTTGTCGCCCTCCGCCGAGATGGTCAGCGTATCGCCCTCCCTGGCGCCCAGTTGCAGCAGCGCGACGAGATTGCGCGGATCGGCCAGGCCGTTGGCGTGCCGGACGCGCATGGGAAGGCCGGCCTTCCTGGCGGCGGCGACCCAGAGCGAAGCCGGACGGGCATGCAGGCCGGCGGGATAATCGAGCACCCAGCTCGTCGCTTCCGCCAAGTCCGTCAAGGGAGCGGCCGGGAGGGCGCTCCGCGTCTCGCCCGTCAGCGCGGCGCGCACCACGGCCGGGTCCGTGGCGGCGCAGATTTGTTGCAGCAGCGGCTCGTTTTGCAGCAGCCCTGTCAGGCGGCGCAGGATGGCGATGTGGCTGTCGGAAGCGGCGGCGATGCCGACGACCAGACGCGCCGTCTGCCCCGGCCCCCATTCCAGCCCGGCGGGAATCTGCAAGACCGCCAGGCCGTCCCGGCGAACCAGCCCTTTGTCTTCGAGCATGGCGTGCGGGATGGCGACGCCCGAACCCAGGAAGGTGTTGGAAACGCTTTCGCGCCGCAGCATACTCTCCGCGAAGCGCGGGTCGACGCATCCCGCGGCGACGAGAAGCTGCCCCGCCTCGCGGATGGCGGCCTTTTTATCGGCAGGCGAAGCGTCAAGCCGCACCAGGGTTTCCGGGCGAGCCGCGGGTAAAGAAGGGCTATTCATACGTCAATCCTCCGGTAATGGGTATTTGCGCCTGATTCGGGCCTCAGGCCTCCGATTCTTTTTTTTGCACATCCGCCAGGATCAAGGGAATCCCGGCTTGGTTCAGGTCATTGCGAACGGCCGGGGAGAGATCGCTGTCGGTGATCACGGCCGAAAATTCTTCCAGAGGGCAGATCTTCATCATGGAGGCGCCGGAAAACTTGCTGGAATCGCACAAAAGAAAGCGTCTGGCGGCGGCTCTGGCGGCGACGCGCTTGAACTGCACCTCGACGATCTGCGGAGTGGTCGCGCCGTGTTCCAGCGAGACGTTGTTGGCCCCGATGAAGGCCGTATCGAAAGAAAGGGAGCCCACCGCCTGCTCGGCCAGCGGCCCGACGCAGGAACCCACGTCGTGGCGAAGCTGCCCGCCGGCGACGACCACCGCGATGTCGGGGGAATCGAGCAGCGCCAAAGCGATGTTCAGCGCATTGGTGATCACGGTGACGTTGCGCTTGCCGCCGTTGCCTATCAGCCGGGCCAGCTCGATGGTGGTCGAACCCGCGTCGAGAAATACGCTTTCATAATCCTTGATGAGATCGAAGGCCGCGCGGGCAATGGCCCTCTTTTGGCGGATGTTCGTCTTTTCCTTGGTGCGCAAATCAGTTTCGCGCACAGGCACGGAAAGGCTGACCGCGCCGCCGTGAGTTCTGCGCAAGGCGCCCTTGCGGGCAAGCTCATTGAGCATTTTTCTGACGGTGAC
>JAISQQ010000080.1 GCA_031274075.1 Accumulibacter sp. | reverse complement strand
CCGCCAACTGCTGCTGCAAGCCGGTATTGGTCTGGAACGCGCTCCACGGCAACCGGGGCACGTTCTGCACCACCACCGGATTCGTGCTGACCTGCCGCACCCAATCCCGGCGCTCCGCCTCGTTCATGCCTTCCCAAAGCGAACCGGCGGCTTCGGGTGTCAGGTTCCCGGCGTTGGGGACGGGTTGACCGATGGCGCCGGTGGCCGCCGCCACCCCGGTTCCCTGACCTGATACCGGTTCTCCTGCTTGCGCTGCTTGCGGGCCTGCTTGCTGGGCTTCAATGGCTTGAGTGACACGATTCGATTCTCCTGTGAGTGGTGATGCTGCCGATGGACTGCCCTCGTCCCCTTGAACCGGGGTGAGGACAGAGGAAATGCGATTCTGAAGTTCCGGGGCAAGCTGTCCGAACGGCCCCCAGGAAACCATCCGGGCGTAGTCGGGGCCATACCCCGCCTGGATCAACACGTCCTGCCGCGCCTCGCGGGGAAGTGAATCCCATGCGGGCCCGGATTCAGAGGACTGAGGACTGAAGACTGAGGACTGTCCAGTTACCGGCGGCGAAGCCGCCGCAAGACGACTGTCTTCTGTCCTCTGTCCTCTGTCCCCTGAAACCTGCGCCACCCCGGAATCCACGGCCAGCGCCGCCGCCTCGCTCATCATTCCCAGGCTCGGGTCGAGGCCCAGCGCGCGGGAAGCCGGAACCACGTCCGTTCCGCCGCCGCGCGTAGAATCGATCACCGGCGATTCCAGCAGCCCGGCAACCGGCGCGCGTCGGTCGGGCGGCCCTTCGCCAGCGGGAAGGTATTCGCCCTCAAGTGGCGGTTGCCTCGGCGTCAACCCGCTTCCCGGCGCTTGCGAAGCGGCTTCCAGGGAAACCGGAAGCCCGCCCGGCGCGGCCTGTCCCGGCTGGCCCGCAAAAGGATCAAACGCGGGCATCCCGCCCGGCGGCGGGCGCGTTGGGCGTTCCAGAGTCTTGCGGCGGTGGAGCCGCCACTGACGGACTATCCTCTGTCTTCCGATCCGCCTGATAGAATAAGCGCCTCGTTCAGACTGCCCAAGCACCCCATGACCGGAAACCCGCATCAACACGGCTGTCGCATCTACGGCATCAAGAATTGCGGCACCATGAAAAAAGCCTTCGCCTGGCTGGAAGCCAAGGGGGTGGCCTACGAATTTGTCGACTACAAGAAGCCCGGCGTCGCCGTGGCATGCCTTCCCGAATGGAACCGGCGCGCCGGTTGGGAAACGCTGCTCAACACGCGCGGGGCGACCTGGCGGAAGCTTGCCGACGACGAGCGCGCCGAGGTCGATGAAGCCAAGGCGCTGGCGTTGATGGCGCGCTATCCGGCGCTGATCCGGCGTCCGCTGCTCGATACCGGGGAAACCCTGCTGGTCGGCTTCGACGCCGGCCGCTACGCCAAGGAGTTGACTCCGTGAGCGATACCGCGCGGCGCTTCCTGTTCGACGAGCTGGATATCCGCGGCGCCGTGGTGCGGCTCGACGCCGTCTGGCGAAAACTGATGAGCGGGCGCGCCTATCCCGCGCCGGTCGTCGGCCTGCTCGGGCAGATGACCGCGACCGCCGTGCTGCTGGCCGACAACCTCAAGCATCCGGGCCGGCTGACCCTCCAGTTGCACGGCAACGGCGGCCCGGTGTCGCGGCTGGTGATCGACTGTAGCGAAGGGCTGAACCTGCGCTGCATGGCCCAGTATGCCGAAAACATCGCCGCCGCGCCCTTGGCCGGGCTGCTCGGGCGCGGCCAGTTGCTGCTTTCGCTGGACGCGCCCGCGCGGCGCGAACCTTACCAGAGCGTCGTGCCGCTCGAAGGCGAGACGGTCGCCGAAATCTTCGAACATTATTTGCGGCGTTCCGAGCAGGTGGTTTCGCGTTTTTTCCTCGCCGCCTCGCCGTCCGGCGCCGCCGGCCTGTGCGTGCAGAAGATGCCCTCCACCGACCGGCGCGACGTGGACGGCTGGACGCGCGTCGAAGCCCTGGCCGCGACTGTAAGGGCCGAGGAACTGCTCGGCTTGAGCGCCGAGGAACTGCTGATCCGCCTGTTCCACGAGGAAGCCGTGCGCGTTTTCGACGGCCGCGCGGTGACCAACGACTGCCCGCCGGAACCGGACAAGGTGGGCCACATGCTGCTCGCCCTGGGACGCGAGGACGTCTATGCCAACATCGGGGAAAACGGCGTCATCGTAGTACATGACGAACTGAGCAACCACGAATACCGGTTTGCCCGGCAGGACATCGACCGCCTGTTCAGCCGCACGCCGGAAACACCGAAATCGGTGCACTGAATCCGCACCGCAACCCGTCAGGAGAACACCTTGAAGCGAAAAAACATCATTATCGCCGCCGCTGCCGTAGCGGCCCTGCTCGCCGCCGCCTATCCGGCATCGTCGTGGTATCTCGGCACGCGGATCGAAGCCACGCTGGGGCAGATCGACGCCAAGATCGACGCGCTGCCTTTCCTCAATCTGGTCCGTCACGATTACCAACGCGGCGTGTTCGGCGCCGAGGAAACGCTCACCTTCGAGATTCCCGCCGCCCTGTTGCGCCTGCCTCCTCCCCGGGTTCCAGCCGCGCCGGAAACGGAGGAATCCCCGGATACACCGGAATCCCCGGAAGCGCGGCAGGAAGCCCCCCCGGCGCCCGCCGCCTTGCCGCCGTTGCGCATCACCCTGAAAAACGTCATCCGGCACGGCCCCCTGGTGGATTCCGGCGCCTTTGCCGCCGCCAGCGCCACCACCGTCATCGAATTCGACGAAGCGGTGCAGAAGAAAATACAGGAAGCCTTCGGCGGCAAGCCGCCCGCGCAAATCCGCACGCTATACCATTTCGATGGCGGCGGACGTTCCACGATCACCAGTCCGGCATTCAGTGTCGTCCTTCCCGGAAAGACCGAAGACGACCAGGCGACGCTGTCGGGCGACGGACTGGAAATGACCGTCGAATTCACCCGCGGCATGGAACGGTATACGATGCGCGGCGCGGCCCCGCGCTTCGAACTGAGCCAGGCCGACGGCCCGCGGCTGACCCTGACCGGGCTCAAGGCCGAAGCCGATCAACAGCGCCCGTTTGCCGACGAGACGCTGTTTTACGTCGGCGCGTTACAGTTCTCGCTGGCCGCGCTGGAAATCGATCCAGGCCCAAAGGACGGCCAGGCGGAGTCGGCGAAGATCGCGCTCAAGGAGATCAAATACGACACGCAGACATCGGTTTCCGGCGAGTTCATCGACCTGATCTCCCGCCTCGGCGCCGCCGAACTGCGCGTCGGCGGACAGGACTACGGCCCCGCC
The DNA here is from genome assembly GCA_031274075.1 of Accumulibacter sp. GTDB lineage: Bacteria > Pseudomonadota > Gammaproteobacteria > Burkholderiales > Rhodocyclaceae > Propionivibrio. The sequence continues at coordinate 7,152 of JAISQQ010000080.1, read as the reverse complement.
GCCTACGATTTGTCCATGAAACACCTGCGCGCGCGCACGCTGATCGAGATCAACCACGCGCTCATGGCGCTGTATACGCAGCCGGAAACGCTGCGCGACCAGGAACGCTTGTTGCAGGCGCTGGCGCCGATGAAGGACAAGTTCATCGCCTTGCTGCTCGATGATTCCGTGCTGTCGATCGACCGCATCGCCTTCCGCCTGCCCGAGGGAGAAGCAAAGTTCAATCTCAGCGTCAAATTGGTCGACGCCAAGCCCGGGGATTTCGCCAATCCCCTGATCCTGATGGGAAAACTCGACGCCACTGCCGAACTGGCGCTGCCGGGCACGTTGATAAAGATGCTGGCGATGGCCAACGACAAGACGGAAAACGAGGAAGAAGCGCAAAAACGCGACAAAGCCGCCGACGAGCTGATCGCCAACCTCGCCGAACTGGGCTACATCGCCATCGACAACGGCATCCTCAAGAGCCGCCTGGCGCTCAAGGAAGGCCAACTGAGGGTCAACGACAAACCGTTCAATCCGCTCGCGCTGCGATAGGGTTCAGGGGACTGAAGACAGAAGACGGAAGACAGTAATATTTGCGGGCGCTTTGCGCCCGGTAACTGACTGTCCTCTGTCATCTGTCCCCTGTCCTCTGGAAACTACAGCCGGAACAGCCGCTTGAGGTGTCTTTCGTAGATATTTTCCTCGACGCACTGGGCGATGACATCGCTGTATTTTTCGAGCATCGAAATATATCTCTCGCCCATGTCGGCCGCCACCTTGTAGGCCACGTGGACAAGCTGGCGGAAGTTGGGGTTGTATTCGGGATGGGAGGGAATATGGCGCAAGGCGTTGACGAATCTTTCGCTGCTCCATCCCCGGACTTCTTCCACCGAAGGCAGCTTCGAGCCGTCGATGTCGATTACATCGAGATAGGGAGCGCAAAGCTCGTCTTTTTTGCCGTATGAATCGGCATAAACATCCTTTGCCAAGGCCAGCCCTTCGCCGCCGGCCTTGGCCAGCCCGATGATTTCTTCGAGCCAGGTCGTCCCAGCGGTTTTCACATGCAGACCCTTGCCGTGTTTTTTGACGATGTCTCCCATGATCGGATAAATGGAAAACTTGTCGCTTCCGGAGTGAACGCTCAATTTCAGGTTTTCGGGCAGTCCAAATTCCTTCACGGCAAAATCGATTACCAAGACATCGTCTTCGAATTCGCGGGCAAACTGCTGCACGTCGCCGCGATAATCGATGCCCTTGTTGAAACGGCCGGTAAATTTCGGCGCGATCGTTTGCGCGGGAATGCCCTTGTCGGCGATCATTTTCAGGATGAAAAGCATATCCACGGGCGTTTGCGGACTATCCACCTCGTCCATCGAAACCTCGGTAATGAAGTTTCCCTTGCCTTTTTTCGCCACCAGATGGGCGTATATTTCGGCGGCGTGCTGTACGGCGGCCAGGAATTTCCCGGCAACTTCCTCGAGCAGCGCTTCGGTCACGTGAATCGGTTTTTCGATTCCCGGGATTTTCAGCTCGCCGAGATATTTCTTGCATGAGGCCACAAACGCGGCGACGTCGGCTTCGCCGCTGGGTTTACCGATGAACGCGGCCACGTCGAGGGTGAAAAAGTCGGCGGTCTCGACGAAAGGCTCGACCGTATTCAGATTGATGTGGTCGGCGTCGACGAAGTATTTTCCCTTGAAACCCAGGGCCGCCACGGCGGCGTTCGCTTCGCGGCGCAGGCTCGAAGGGTGCGTGTGAACATAAATATGTTCGCGATTCGACTTGTTCCACACCGGGTTGATATCCAGGCCGGTTTCATTGGCCTTCATGATGGCGCGCAACTGCGCCTCGCCCTGATGCGCGAAACGGTCGCCGGTTCCGAAACTGTATTTTCCTAATTTCATGATATGTAAGGGAAAAAGTTAAGAGGGGGAAACAAGTTTAAGGCAAACAAAACCCGCCGGGCAAAAATTTCAAAGAACGCAGATCACTTTCAGATAGTTTTCGGGATGCGCGGCGATGTCGGCCACGGTCGCCGGCGCTTCGTCGAGCGGCACGATCCGGGTCAGCAGGGTCTCGACATCGACCTTGCCCGCGGCGATCAGGCGCAGGCTTTCCGGAAACTGGCCAGCGCTGTTGCGCGAGCCGCGCACGGTCAGATCCAGTGACGTTTATTACCGCGGCGGCCGGACGCGAAATCGCCCGCCTTTAAACGATCACTCCACGACGACCGCGGTGCCGCTCGCGGTGACCATCAGCATGCCGTTCTTTTCGCCGAGCACCTCGTAGTCGAGGTCTACGCCGACCACGGCGTTGGCGCCGAGTTCGGCGGCCTGTCCGGCCAGTTCGTCGAGCGCGAACTGGCGCGCCTTGCGCAGTTCCTTCTCGTAGCTCCCGGAACGTCCGCCCACCAGATCGCGGATGTTGGCGAACATGTCCTTGAAGATGTTGGCGCCGAGGACGGCTTCGCCGGCGACGATGCCGCAATAGCGAACGATGCGTCGGCCTTCCAGGCCCGGGGTGGTTGTGAGCTGCATGGCGTGTGCCTCCTTGATCGATCGTCGAAAAAGCCGGCGGCCCGGCGCGATGGAAACTTCCCGGTAGAATAAACCAATGCCCCTGCGACGCCAATTTCTTCCTTGTCTCCTGCTGCTGGCGATGCTGCCGATGCTGCCGATGCTGGCTTGGCCGGCCGCTTTCGCCGCGCCGGGGATCGTCCTGGAAGGGCCGGACGAACTGGTCGCGCGGATGACGCCGCACCTGCCCGAGGAGCCGCCCGCGCCGCGGCGCCTGCAAGCCATGCTGGAGGAAATGCTGGCCACCGAGGGGTATTTCTCCCCGGCCTTCACGATCTCCGAGGCGCAGGGCGTCCCGCGCGTGCGCGTCGATCCCGGGCCGCGCACCCACGTGGCCGAAGTGGCGGTCGGCATCGACGGTCCGGTCGACGCGGAAACGAAGCGCTCGCTGATCGCCGCGTGGCCGCTGCCCGTTGGCCGCCCGTTCCGGCAGGAGGACTGGAGCGAGGCCAAGCAGCAGGTCTTGTCCGGCCTGCTCGCCGCCGCCCACGCCGGCGCGCGCCTCGTCGACAGCGCCGCCGAAATCGACGCGCGGGCGCGGCAGGCGCGGCTGACGGCCCGCTACGACGCCGGTCCGCCGTACCGCTTCGGCGCCCTGCGCGTCACCGGCCTGCACCGCTATCCGGCCTCGCTGGTGGCGCGCTACAACCGCGCCGTCGAAGCCGGCGATCCGTACCGGGAGGAAGACCTCGCGGCGCTGCAGGGCGCGCTTCTCGCCACCCCCTATTTTGCCGCCGCCCGCGTCACGCTCGATCGCGACGGCGCGCTCCCCGGCGAGGGCGGGACGCTGATCGCGCCCGTAAACGTGGACCTTCGCGAGCGCCCCGCGCACCGCTTCGGCTTCGGCGCCGGCGTCAGTTCGAACACCGGCGCGCGCGTCGAGGCCAGCTATCACACGTCGAACCTGTTCAACCAGGCCTGGCAGTTCGACAGCGGCCTGCGCGTCGAGCAGAAGCAGCAGACGGCCTACGCCGACGTCATGCTGCCGCCGGACGCCAGGAACCGCCGCCATGCCTTCGGCCTGATGGTCGAAGCCAGCGACATCCAGGGCCTGCGCACCACCCGCCACGCCTTCGGCGTACAGACGACCCAGCCGCGCGGCAGCGTCGAACAGCGCCTGTCGCTCAACTGGGAGCGCGAACGGCGGCGTCCGGACGGAGAAGAAGAAAGCGTCGGCAGGGCGCTGGCGGCAAACGTCCAATGGACCTGGCGGCGGGTCGACGACCCGATCGACCCGCGCCAGGGGATCGTGCTGCAGGCGCAGATCGGCGGCGGCTCCAAGGCGCTGCTCTCGGACCAGAACTTCGTCCGGCTGCATGGCCGCTGGCTGCAATACATTCCCCTCGGGGAACGCGATTCGCTCGCGCTGCGCGCCGAGGCCGGCGCGACGCTCGCGCCATCCCGCCGGGGCATCCCGCAAGACTACCTGTTCCGCGCCGGCGGCGCCGGATCGGTGCGCGGGTATTCGTACCAGAGCCTCGGCGTCAGGGAAGGATCGGCGACGGTCGGCGGACGCTACCTCGCCGTGCTCAGCGTCGAGGCGACGCACTGGATCTCGCCGGCCTGGGGCGTCGCCGCGTTCATCGACGCCGGCGACGCGGCGGACAATACTGGCGAGCTCGATCCCGCCATCGGCTACGGCCTGGGCGTGCGCTGGAAAAGCCCCGCCGGCCCGCTCGGCGCCGATCTCGCCTACGGCCAGCGCAGCGGCGAACTGCGCATCCACTTCGCGCTGGCCATTCCATTCTGATATCCGCCCGCCTTCTCGAAATTCAAGAAAATGGAGCGGAAAGATTGCCAGGGAAACAAAAGACATCGGGAAGACTCATGGGGAAAAAAACCACTTTTACCGCCAGGCGCTTTTTCCTGGAACCTGCGTGCGGTCTTCTCTGGGAGCGCGGGGCACCAGCCCCGCTTTTGACCAACGCCATGACACTGCCGCCACTGTTGCGGGGCTGGTGCCCCGCGCTCCCAGAGAGAAGATCGTGAACAGCTTCTTATTCATAAAGTTTTTCCTTGGCCTGTTTCTGATCGTCATCGGAATCCTGTGGTGGCTTGAGAGTGGAATGCCGCTCGAAGGGATAATGCCCCACAAGAATAATTTTGGAAGGAACCCTTTGCATCTTTCTTTCCTGGGCGGGGCAATCATGGCCTACGTTCTATTTGAACACTGGCGGCGTAATCGATAGAATGATCGCCCCAATATTCGGCGCGGCGGCTTGGGCGGAATGAAGCGAAGCCCAATGATCCCCATGAGGAGAAACTATCCTGGATAGCATGACAACGGAAAACGCCGGGCCTCGTTTCATCCAGCCCGGGCCGCGCTTGCCGCCGCCGGGAAGCGGGCTGCCAAAAACCGGCTCCGCCCGAAAAGCCCAGCGAGAAGCGGCGCCGTGAAGCCGGGAATTGTCCGCGTCCCCGGCGTGGCGGTGATCCTCGCCGTGACCTTGTGGGCGGCGTGGCCGGGCCTGTATCCGCCGCCCGCGCCGGGTTTTGTGCCGCCCCCCGTGTCCGTCCCGGCGGCCTTGGGCGAGGCTCCGCGCCTCTTTTCCACGCTGATCAGCGGCACGCACTCGCGCAATGTACACGCCGCCTCGCTGGCCGAACGATCCGACGGGCGGCTGTTCGCCGTCTGGTTCGGCGGCACGGACGAAGGCAGCGCCGATGTCCGCATCTACGGCGCGGAGGGCGTGCCGGCGGCCGGCGGGCATACCCTTTGGGACGAGCCGAAAGCCGTCGTCTCCAGGGAAGAAACGGAGAAAAGCCAGAAGCGCTGGGTGCGCAAACTGGGCAACCCGGTGGTTTTCGCGGATTCGCGCCGTTCGCTGTGGCTGGCGCACGTCAGCGCCACCATGGGCGGCTGGGCGAGCAGCCGCCTCAACCTGCTGCGCCTGTCCGAAACCCCGCCTGCGTCCCGGCGGCTGGTCACCTCGCCGTTTTTCAACATGAGCACCCTGGCCAAGGGGCCGCCGGTGTTGTTCGACAACGGCGACATCGGCTTGCCGGTGTATCACGAACTGGCGGGCAAGTTCGCCGAACTCCTGGTGCTCACGCCCGAGGGCGAGGCGCGGCGCAAGATTCGCATGGATCATGGCCAGCGCACGCTGCAGCCGGTTTTGCTGGTGGAAGACGCCCAACGCGCCATCGCCCTGATGCGCGACGCCAGCGACGATTCGCTGCGCGTCTGGCGCAGCGAGACGGCGGACGCGGGCCGAAGCTGGAGCGAACCGCGGCCGACCGACCTGCACAATCCCAATTCCGCGCTCGCCGCGCTGCGCCTCGACGATGGCCGTCTGCTGGCGGTGGCCAACGACACCGAAGACCAGCGCCTGCGCCTTTCGCTGCTGGTGAGCGAGGATCGCGGCCATCGCTGGCGCGTCGTCCACCGTTTCGAGGACCGGCAGGCGCGGTACGCCGAAGCGATGCCCAAGGCGGCGTTTCGCGCCCTGCTGTCGGCGGACCTCGCCGCGCTCGCTCCGGCGCGAACGGCGGCGGCGGACATCGTCGCCGCCGTCATCGGCAACCTGTGCGAGCGGGACAGGTGCCAATGGCAGTACGACTACCCCTACCTCATTCGCGCCGGCGACGGCGATTTTCATCTGGTCTATACCTGGAACCGCTCTTTCATCCGCTACGTCCGCTTCAACGCCGCGTGGCTGCGGGAACGGCTGGGAGAATCGCTGGGAGAATCGCTGGGAAAATCGTTGGGAGAAGCGGCATGACCGGCGTGCTGCTCGACCTCTGGGGCTGGATGCTGCTGCCCTGCGTGCTGGCGTGCGGGCGCGGGCGTTCGACCTGGCCGCGCCTGCCAGGGCGCGGGAAGGCGGCGGCCTTGGCGGGAATCTTCCTGTTCCTGCTCCCGCTCCTGTTCCTGCTCCTGCCCTTGCCTTTCGGCGCGAACCTTTGCGTGCTGGCGATGCTGCGCGGCCTGTTCGGCGGGCTGTCGATAGCGACGATCCTGCTCTTGCAAGCCTTGGTTCTGCAAAACGGCGGCGGGAAGCCGATTTTCGCCGCGCGCGAAGAGCGATGGCTGCCGCTTCCGATCGCCGCCGCGCTGCTGTTTTATCCTCCCGCGTTGGGGATGGGGCCGCTCGACCCCTACGCCTGGGGCTACGGCGAGGCGCTGCCGCTGCCGCTGCCGCTGATCGCGGGCGCGCTGGCGCTGGCGGCCTGGCTGGCGGGCTGGCGGGTGAGCGCGCTGGCGCTGGTGCTGGCGCTGGCGGCCTGGCGTCTGCGCCTGCACGAATCCGCCAATTTGTGGGATTACCTGCTCGATCCGCTGCTGGTGCTCGCCGCCCTGGGCGTGCTGGCCGCCCGCGGGCTGCGGCGCGTTCGGGCCGGGTGGCGCGCCGGCCGCGCCGCCGCGCCGGTCCCCTCGAACGCTTCAAACCAAAGTTGATTTCACGATGAACCCCGTAAAGCCTCCCATCGCTTATCCGCGCCTGCGTTACCTGCTGGCCGGAACGGCGCTTTTTTTCCTCGTCTTCGCGCTGTTGCGCGCGGGTTTTTACCTGTGGGCGTCCGAAGTGTCGCTGCGCGGGCCGGAGGCCGCCGACGCCGCGACGGTGCTCGAAACCCTGGGCGTCGGCCT
>JAISQQ010000069.1 GCA_031274075.1 Accumulibacter sp. | reverse complement strand
CCGCGGGGGGGCGCCCGGGGGGGGGGGGGTCCTGCCCCCCCCCAACGGGGGGGGGGCGCCCCCCCCGGGGGGGGGGGCCCCCCCCCCCCCCGCTCCCAGGCGGCGCCTGTAGCTTGGGTAGGCCGCGCAGCGGCGCAAACTGACAATCGTTCTTCAAACAGGCGGCGCTTTGCGCCGGAGTTTACGACCGGCGGATTGCGTCCGCCCTGCGTGGCGCGTCGTCCCGGCGCGGGCCGGGATCCGGTTCGTTCGTCAAACTTCCTGGATTCCGGCCTTCGCCGGAATGACGGGGGTGGGGTCAGTCGTTCTCTCCGGCGCAGCCGCTTTTCGTATTCGACGGCCTTTGAAACAAGTCCATTACGCCAGCCTCTCTCCGGGCCGTCCCTGGGAGCGCGGGGCTTCTGCCCCGCAACAACGGGGGGGCTCATGCCACCGCTGTGCGGGGCGGAAGCCCCGCGCTCCCAGGCAACGCCTGTAGCTTGGGTAGGCCGCGTAGCGGCGCAAACTGACAATCGTTCTTCAAATCGGCGGCGCGTCGCGCCGGAGGTTTACGCCCGGCGGATGGCGTCCGCCCTGCGTGGCGCGTCGTCCCGGCGCGGGCCGGGATCCGGTTCGTTCGTCAAGATTCCTGGATTCCGGCCTTCGCCGGAATGACGGGGGTGGGGTCAGTCGTTCTCTCCGGCGCTTTTCGTATTCGACGGCCTTTGAAACAAGTCCATTACGCCAGCCTCTCCTTGGGCCGTCCTTGGGAGCGCCTGTAGCTTGGGTAGGCCGCGTAGCGGCGCAAACTGACAATCGTTCTTCAAATCGGCGGCGCTTCGCGCCGGAGTTTACGACCGGCGGACTGCGTCCGCCCTACGTGGCGCGTCGTCCCGGCGCAGGCCGGGACCCGGTTCGTTCGTCAAGATTCCTGGATTCCGGCTTGCGCCGGAATGACGGGGAGGGTTCGGAGGCCGGGGGGCGGGGCGTATAGACGATGGGATCAACATACAAGATTGGATGAACGGAGCGAACCCCAACAAGACAACGGCGATGCCTCGCCCCATTCGGAGGGGGATGGATTTCAGCGCGGGGGGGTCTTTGGCTTCGGCTTCGGCTGCGGTTTTTTCGGGGCGTCGGGCGGCGACGCGGCGGCTTCGGCGGCTTCCGTTTCATCGTCCGGGAACATGATCTCCAGTCTTTGCAGCACGCGCACGGTACGCTGCATGTCTTTCCACAGGCTGTGATCCATCGTCATCTTGTGGTAATTGGCCTTCACCAGCGGCAGCAGCACGGTGTCGTACAGTTCCTTCATTTGCTTGAGGCTCTCGCCAAAGGCGGCGGTATCGGGCGCGGCGACTTCGATGGTGGGCCTGAAACTCAGTTTCGGCGACTCGACGGTGGGCTGGAAACTGGGCTGGAAAGTGATCTTCGGCTGGATTCCGGCAAGCGTCCGCGCGAGTTCCGCCAAACCTTTTTCCAGGCGCTGCGGCATGTCGGAGCGGGTGCGCAGTTCATCCACGGCGCGGGAGACGTCGAGCAGGGTGCTGGCGATCTTGTGCGTGCCGTCGGCATCGTCGCTGCCGCCGAGCTTCTTGCGGCGCACGTATTCGCCGCAGATGTCCTGCCAGCGGCGCTGTTCCTCCTCCGTCTGGCTGCCGAGCAGGAGCGCGAGCTTCAACAGGTTTTCTTCCGCGCCGGTGGTGAGCGTCTGCGCCTCGCCGCGATAGTGGTCGCGCAGCAGCGCGTCGAGTTCGCCTTCGTCCATCAGGGGCGTGACGCGGGCGGCGAGCTTGGCCATGTTGCGGTAGCTGCCTTGCAGCTTGAACGGCGGTTCGGTGCGGTAGGCGTCCTGCTGCGCGGCGGATTCGATGTAGGCGAGATTGACCTTGAGCAGCAGATCCCGCGCCCGGAAAAGGCGCTGCATGAGCGCGACGAGTTCGTTCAGTTCGACGGTGCTGTAGGCGTGCGCGAAATCGCTGCCGGCCACCGCCTCGCCTTCGGCCATGCGCACCAGGAGCTGCACGTCCTTCGGATCGCGCGAGGCGAGCGGCAGCAGGACGGGATTGGCGGTGAGGCTGTTTTCGATGTAGGAGAGCGCAAACTGGGCCTCGCGTCCGGAGAGCACGTCACCGAGATTGTAGATGTCGGCGCGGTTGGCGAGCATGTCCGGAATCTTGAAGACTTCGCCGGATTCGGTGTAGGGATTGCCGGCCATGACGACGGCGAAACGCTTGCCGCGCAGGTCGCAAGTGACCGGCTCGCCGTTCTTGACCGCCTCGACGCGCCGCGTGCCGTCGGCCAGGGCGATGAATTTTTGCAGGAACTCGGGGTGGGTGTGCTGGATATCGTCCAGGTAGAGCATGACGTTGTTGCCCATCAAGAGGCCGAGGTTCAACTTTTCGAGTTCCTGCCGCGCGGCGCTGTTCCGGGCGGCGGCGGGGTCGAGGGCGGTGACGTCGTGGCCGAGCGCGGGGCAGTTGATGCGCACGAATATCAGGCCCAGGCGGTCGGCGATGTATTCCATCAGCGTCGTCTTGCCGTAGCCGGGCGGCGAGATCAGCAGCAGCAGGCCCATGCGGTCGCTGCGGCTGCCCTCTCCGGTCGCGCCGATCTGCTTGGCGAGGTTGTCGCCGACCATCGGCAGATAGACCTCGTCGATGAGGCGGTTGCGGACGAAGGAAGAAAGCGTCTTGGCCTGGAACTGCTCCAGGCGCAGGCGCTTTTTCTCGCGCTCGATGAGCGCGTGGCGCAGCGCCTGCATGCGGGAAAAGCCCGTTACCGCCACTTCGCAATGGTGCAGGTAGCGCCGCCAGGAGTCGTGCAGGTTGAGCGCCATTTTTCCCCCCTCGGCGATGCGCGGGTGCTCGCCCAGCATCCCCGTGAGGGTGAGGTCGAGGTCGGCGTTGACCCGCGCGCGCGGCAGCTCGACGGCGAACTTCGCGGCGGCGTCGTCGACCCAGCCCAGGAAGCGTTCCGGCTCACGCTGGGCGGCGGCGCAGGCGGCGACCCAGGCGCGCGCCAGGTGCCAGCGTTCCTCCGGCGGCGCGGCCGCCAGGTCGCGCTGCCAATCCATCCACAGGCCGGCGGCTTCCAGCCGACGCTGCAGATCGTTCGCCAGATCGTCGGCGGCGCCCGCCAGCGCCCAGGCGCCGTCATGGTGTGCCTGGACGAGCTGGCGCACGAGATAGCGCGCCGCCTGTTTGCCAAGGCCGTCGCGCCCGGCGTCGAAACCGAAATCGGGGGCAAAGGCGGTGATCGCGGCGGCGATCTCCTTTTCCAGCCGCTTTTGCGCCTCGCGCTTGCCGAAGCAGGCGCGGATGTTCATCACCGAAAGCGCCTGCCGCGAGCGCGCGCCGCGCTCTTCGTCGCCGCGCTGGCCGTATTGCCAGTAAAGCATGGCCAGCGCGCGCGCGTCCGGACCGTAGGACAGGAGGCCCGCCGCCGCCTGCATGCGGGTGAGCGCCGCCAGGATGCGGGCGGCGTCCACGTCGTGCACGCCTTTCTGGTAGCCCTCCTGATAGCGGGGCGCGGCCCAGAGGCGCAACTTTTCCAGCAAAGGCTCCAGTTGCTCGCTGTCGGCGCACAGTTTTTGCAGACCGCTCCAGTCCAGGCCGAGTTCGCCCGCCTCTCCGGCGATCACCGCTTCGAGCATCAGGCCCGCCAGGTATTCGGCGCGATAGAAGTCCGGCGTTTCCGAGACCAGCGTCTGCTCCCACTGGTCGTGGAAGGCCGCCAGCGCGGCGGCGGTTTCCGCTTCGAGCGGGGCGTAATAATCGGTGCCGGACAGGTGGAATCGCGGTTCGCCTTCGCGCGACACCAGGGTGAGGTCGAGCGGCTGGCGGCTGACGGTGAAGCGATGGCGGCCGAAACGCACGCTGTTGCCGCCGTCGGCGGTCAGTTCGCTTTGGTCGCGTACCGCGCGGATGGCCCGATCGCGCGCGGTCTTCAGTTGCGTGTCGAGATCGTCCGCGTCCACGCCGTTGCCCAGTTCGCGCAACTCGGCGATCTGGCTTCTCAACTTGCCGATCAGGGGGTCGGAAGCGAAATAGCTGTGCAGTTGCGGCAGGCCGGGAATCTGCGCGACGCGGCGGGCAATGCCGTTCAGGATGCGCGTGGCGGCGTCGACGATGGCGCGGGCGCGGCGGTTGCGGGCGTCGAGCAGGGTCTGTTTCCGGGCCAGCAGCGCTTCATACACTGCTTCGCGCTTGGCGGCGATGTCGGCGAGGAAGCTTTCCTGTTCGGCAAAGCGGCCTTCGAGTTCTTCCAGTTGCGCCAGCAGGCGGGTCAGGGCGTCGTCGCATTTTTCCGGCGTGTCCACGAGATCGACGGCGTTTTCCAGGCTCTGCCCGAAGAGCTTGAATTGCGCGCCGAATTCGGTGGCGGCTTCGGCGCCGGAGAGGACGCGGCGGCGCTTGCGCGCTTCGGCGCGCAGGCGGTTGATCTCGGTATAGACGGCGGAAACGGCGTCGAGAATGGCGGTGCGCGTCACCGCGTCGCCGCCGGGGAGGTTGCCGATCTGCCCGGACAACAAATCCAGCCCGGCGGCGGTGGCGTCGAGTTCGGCGAGGACGCGGGCGATGTCTTCGCTGGCCGCCGCCTTGTCGAGCAGCCCGGCGGCGCGGGCGAGATCCGCCCGGATGCCGTCGAAGGCGTTTTCCCGCGACAGGAAGGCGATCGCCCTTTCGCCGACGCGCCCGCTTTCGTCCGCGTAGGCGCTATCCAGCGCGCCGATGCGCCCGGCGTCGGCGTAGCGCAGTTCGAGCAGCAGTTGCAGTTGCCCGCGTTCTTCGCGCAGGCGGTCGAGGGCGCGCACGAAGTCTTCCGGCTTTTGCCAGATCGTGCCGGCGATGGCGGAAAGCGCCTCCTTCTGGCGGCTTTCGGCTTCGTCGGTGGCGCGGAGGGTGGCGCGGCGGATACTTTCGACCTTCTCGAATTCGTCGAGCGTGTCCTGCGCCGCCTCGCGGATGGCCCGCAAGTCGGCGACGATGCCGCCCGCTTCCGGCTCCGCCAGCCAGAAGAAGGCGTCCTGCGCGCGCCCGCACTGGCGGATGATTTCCTCATACGCGGCGCGGGTCGGCGCCTGCTCGCGCACGGCACGGGCGATGGCGGTGAGTTCGGCGATGCCGCGCACCAGTTCCGGATTGCCGATCTTCCCCCAGAACCCGCGCGCGCTCGCGGTCCGGGTGACGTGCTCTTCGCTGGCGAACGGCGTTTGCCACAACTGCATCGGATGATTGCGCGCCGGTTCCGGGTTGTCGGCCTGGAACACGAGAATACGGCCATCCTCGAAGCGGGCGTAACCGTGGCAGAGAATCGGCGCGCTCAGGCTTTTTTCGATGAGGTTGTAGGAAAAAAGCGCGTACTGCCCGCCTTCCGGCTGGTAGAAGATGTAGAGCACGTCCTCGCCGTTGGGCGAGCGCGTCATGCGCTTGAAACGCGCCGTCGAGCTGAGCGCCGGCGGCAGGTCGAAAGCCTTGAACTCGCCGGAGCGCAGGTAATAGCCGCCGGGGAAGATCAGGCCGTGGTCTTCCGGCAACTGCACGCAGGATTGCCCGATGGCGTCGATGCGGGTGACGGAATTGGCGCGGGCATTGAAGACCAGATAACGATCGTCCTTTTCCCGGTAGGGACGCACTTTCAGGAGGATCAGCGAGCCGAGCCGGGCGTAGGCGATGGCGGCGTCGGCGAGCGACTGGTTCTTGTCCTCGACCGGTTCGGAATAGATGCCCAGCCCCGTTTCGGTGTTGTTCTCGATCTTGACGGTCAGGTCGCCGCCGACGACGTCGATGAACACGGCGTCCTGGATATTGACGTGCGGATAGCGTCCGCCGACGTGCTGTTCGCGCGTGGCGGGCGTCCACTCGAAATCGTGCGTCGGCGGCAGGGCGACGTCGCGCTCGCCGCGATTGTCGATGTATTTTATGCCGCCATCGTTTTCCAGCGCCCAGCGGAACACCCGCAGGTCGGTGATCTTTTCGCCGATGCGGAAGGCCGCGAACAGCTTTCCCTGATGCACGCTCAATTGGGTGATGGAAGCCTGTTTGTAATAGGTATAAAGCTCGTGGAAATCGGCGGTGAAGCGGGCGTCTTCCAGGAAGCTGCCGGCGAGCGGCGCCACTTCCAGCTCGTCGCCGTTTTCCATCCCTTCCTTCAGGCGATAGAGCGAAAACACGTCGGAGACCGCGGTCTCCTTGCGCAGGCCGATGAAGACGTTGTAGCCGAACACGAGCAAATCCCTGATGCGGGTGAGGTCGCGGGCGACACAGTTGTTTTCGGTGCGCGCGCGGGTGCGCAGCAGCAAGGTCTGCGCCGCCCGCCCGAATTCCGCGAGCCGCGCTTCGTTGAAGCTCTGCGTCTTTTGCTGCAAGCGCGCGCCCTGGTCGGACAGCCGCTTTTTCAACAGCTCGTAACTGCCGCTTTCGGCGACGAGGGATTCGGTGGCGTCGGTCGGGGTATCGGACATGGTGAGCCTGCCTACAGGAATGGGAAGATCATGCGTTGGGCTTGGAAGGGCGGGACGCCGGCCCCGCCTTGCCGGGGCCGGCTCCGCCGTGTATCTGCCAGCGCCCGGCGACCGCCCTTCATGGCGACGGTTCGTTCCGCGGGCTTGGAAGGCCAGGTGAAGCGGAGCTTCCCAGGCTCACTTCCCGAATCCGTCGAGCAGGGTCTTCAGCGCGGTTTTCTGCGCTTCCGAGCCTTCGGCCTTGATCTTGTGCAAGAGCGCCGCGACCGACAGGTTCTGCACGCTGCCGGAAGCGTCGCCCAGCGCGCCCAGGACGCCCTTGAAATCCTCGACCAGGTCGCGCTCGCCCGCGAGGTGGTCGCGCAGCCCGACTTTCAGGGTGTTGCTCTTGCTGATCGCGCCGTCGATGCCCTTGCCGACCGCCAGGGCATTCACGAAGCGCTCGAAATAATCGCCTTCGCCGCCGACGATGTCGATGTTGGCCTTGGCCAGCGCCGTGCCGAGGACTTCCGCCTGCTCGCGGGCGATGCCGCTCTGCGCTTCGATGGCTTTCAGGGTTTCGGTGTGGGCGCGTTCGAGCTTCATGCGGAATTCTTCGTGGGCGCGGGTGTCCTCGCTCATCGACTTCATGGCGTCGAATTTTTCACGCAGCCCCTTGGCTTCCGCCGCGAAGCGGATGGCGATGACGTTGGCTTCGGCTTCGCCGACGCTGGTGATGGCGTCGGAATCCGCCGCGCGCACCTTGACCTCCGCCAAGCCCTTTTTCTCGTTGCCTTCGGCCTCGGCAAAGAATTTGGCCCGGAGCGCCTCGGCTTCGGCGCGGCCGTATTTTTCCACGGCTTCGGCGTCGGCGATCTTCACCTTGGCATCGACAAGCCCTTGCTTTTCCTTGGCGTCCGCGGTGACCAGGAGAACCCTGGCATTGCCGAGACCCGGCGCGGCGGTGATCGCCTCGATGCCCTCGGCTTCGCGCTTCTTGCCTTCCGCGGCTTTTTCCGCCACTTTCAAGCGCGCTTCGGCCAAGGTTTGTTCTTCGGCGGCCTTGAAGTGGGCGCGACGTTCGGAGGCTTCCGCGTCCTTGACGTCCTTGACGAATTTTTCTTCCGCCTCGGCCTGCGCGCTCAGAATGACGGCCTGCTTGGTGCGGTCGGCTTCGGCCACGATGCGCACTTCCTTGATGGCTTCTTCCTGTTCGGCCACGGTACGTTCGACGATCACCCGCTCGCGGATGACGTCGGCAATCGCTTTTTTCTGGATTTCCACTGCGCGATCCTTGTCGATCTGTTGCAGGGTGACTTCCTTTTCGCGGTCGACGATTTCCAGTTGCCTTGCCCGCGTGACCTTTTCTTCTTCGACCGCCACGGCGCGCTTGCGGTTGTTCTCCGCGACTTCCTTTTCCCGGGTGACGTTTTCCTGCTGCACGGCGATGGCCTGTTCGGCCTGCAGGCGGGCAAGCTCGGCCTTGGTGTGTTCCTCGGCCTCGACCCGCCGGGCTTCCGCTTCCTCGCGCGCCTTCACCGTGGCGATTTCGCGCATCTGCTTGAATTCGGCGTCGGCCTGCTGGCGTTCGAGTTCGAGAATGGCTTCGCGGGTTTCCACGTCCTTTTTCTTGATCTGCATTTCCTCGTTGCGCTTGAACTCGTTGGTGCGCACGTGTTCCAGCGCGGTGAGGTCGGTGATTTTCTTGATCCCCTGCGCGTCGAGGATGTTGTTGGGATCGAGCTTGGCGAGCGGCGTTTGTTCGAGGTAGTCGATGGCGGCGTCGGTCAGGATGTAGCCGGAAAGATCGTCTCCGATCTGGCGGATGATCTCGTCCCGGAAGTGGTCGCGCGCCTGGTACAGTTCCACGAAATCCATGGACTTGCCGACGGTTTTCAGCGCCTCGGAGAACTTGGCGGAAAAGAGTTCTTCCAGCGTGTCCTGGTTGGAAGCGCGGTTGCAGCCGATGCCCTGCGCGACGCGCAGCACGTCCTCGGTGGTCTTGTTCACCCGCACGAAGAAGGTCACCTTGATGTCGGCGCGGATGTTGTCCTGGCAGATCAGGCCGTCGTTGCCGGTGCGCTCGATGACGATGGTCTTGAGGGCGATGTCCATCATCTCGGCCTTGTGGATGATCGGATAGACCATGCAGCCGGTGAACGTCACTTCCGGCTCGCTGCGCATGGTGTTGACGATCATCGCGTAGCCCTGCTCCACCTTGCGGTAGAAGTGGGAGAACATGGCGAAGACGCCCAGGATGAACAGTACGCCGATGACCACGGCCACGAGCAGGAGAATGAGGCTTTGTCCCATATCGATTTTCCTCAGGAAGACAGCGTTAAGAATTGTCGGGAATCGTCAGGAATTGGCGACGACACGATACACGCGCGCCGTCTCGTCGTAATCGACGATGTGCGCGAAATCCCCGCGTTTCAGGGAATTGGGCACATCCGCCACGACGCGGACGTGGAAATCCTCGCCGTCGCCCGACACCTGGGCGCGGCCGAATTTTTCATCCACGGAACCGGTCAGGATCAGGCATTCGCGGCCGACGAGCGAAGCGTTGGAAACGGCGTAGCTGCGGGCGAACAGGCCGCGCAGCGGACGCACGCAGGCGGCGGCCAGCGGCACGGCGGCGGCAAAGGCGCCGGCGAGGATGCCAGTGGCCGCCGCGAAGCGCAGGAGATCCGTCGGCACCCAGGGCAATATCCAGAGACTCGCCAACGCGCAGACGAACCAGGAAATGAACGCCAGCAGGCTGACCACGACCGAAAACGGCACGCCTCCCAAGCCGAAGGCGACGAGCAGGCCGGCCAGGGTGGTGACGCTGCTTCCGCCCTCTCCGACCTCTCCGTCCAGGTTTTGCACGTGCGAGACATCGCCCGCGTCGCCGCCAATATCCAGGTCGAGATCGACGCCGCTCGAGAAATCCACCAGTCCCGCGACCGCCAGCAGCCAATACACCAGCACGACGCCCAAGAGCGCCGTGTAGATCGCGGTCGGATAAGCGGTCAATACCGCAAGGAGTTCCATGTTTCAATCCACGTCCGGCAGGCCGGACAAAAGCACGGAAGGGCTTACTCCCCTCCCGTGCAGGATTATCCCCCCTGAAGGGGGAGGTTTCCAACCGGAGTCGGTTTTCGATGAAAGCTCCCTATCGTCGAAGGACCCTGCCGAACTGATGCCGGAGTGATGCCGGAGTCTACCGCTTCGAGGCCGCCCGCGGGAAACTGGCGCGAAGCCGGCGGGCAGGAAACGGAGACGGAACCGGAGCCGGAACCGGAAGGACGCCCGTTTCATTTTCGCCGCGCGAATTCGATCAATTCCTGCGTCACGCGCTCCTTGACGGCGAGGCGGTTCTGCGCCTCCAGGCCGTAGCGCGCCGCCAGCGTCGCGTAATCCTCGGGCGTCAGGGTGACGGTGAGGCGCGGACGCTTGGGGCGGCGGCTGACGGAAAGCCCCA
Source organism: Accumulibacter sp. (assembly GCA_031274075.1). GTDB lineage: Bacteria > Pseudomonadota > Gammaproteobacteria > Burkholderiales > Rhodocyclaceae > Propionivibrio. Next base: position 1,269 of record JAISQQ010000069.1, on the reverse strand, counting down.
GGACTTGGCGGATCTGGTCGGAGGTCGACAGATTGTGCTCGAAGGCGGCGCGGCGCACCGCCTCCAGCACGGCGGCTTCGACATCGAAGGCGATCTGTGCCGCGCGCAGGGCTTCATCCGACTTCTGCCAGCGCGCGGGTTTTTGCGCAACCGTCATGCCGCGGGCTCCGCGCCGGGGATCGCCGTTCCGCTGTGGCGGGCGCGGATGCGCGCCAGGACCTTTTCCTTGCGCAGCGTGTCCTCGCCGATTCCGGCCGCCGCCAGTTTCATTTCCAGCGCGCGGCTTCCCAGTTCGCGGTCCAGGGCTTCGGCGGCGCTGATGCGGTCGCTCAAATCCTCGTGCCGCTTCTTGATGCGCTCCAGGGACTCCCTCGCGCTCACCAGCCGGGAGCCGGAAGCGCCGATGTTGTCGGCAATGGACTGGGTGGCCTTGTAAACACTCTCCGCCGCGCGCGTCATTTGCACGGCGCGTTCGTGTTCGCGGATCTTGGCTTCCGAAGCCTTGATGAGATCCTTCAGGCGATTGGCCTGCACCGCGTATTCCGCGTGCAACTGCGTCTGCTTTTCCAGCTCGATTTCCTGTTCCGCGACCTTGGCGGCGACTTCCTCGGCCAGCGCTTCCTTGTCCTTTTCCAGCGCTTCCATCGCCAGGCCTTCCAGCCGCCCGATCTCGGCGCGCGCCCGTTCGATGTCGCGCGCGCTCTGCATCTCCTTGGCCATGACCCCGGTCAAGTCGATTTTCGCCTGCGCGATCGCCGCCTTGGCATCGTGGATTTCCTGTTCGTAAATGCGCACGCCGCCGGCGTCCACCAGGCTCTCGCCCAATTCCCGCGCGCTGCCGCGCACCAGGGTCACCAGTTTTCCAATAACGCTCATGGTCTTGCTCCTTTCCTAGGTCATCCAATAATCGCTTGCCGCTCAGGCGAGATAAGCCGCCAAGGCGTCCAGCGCATCCAGCGCGTTGTCGCTCAAGGCGGCGATCTCATTGGCGATGTCGTCGGCGCGCGCATCCTCCGACAGCGCGCCGACCAGCATATAGCGCCCGTCCGCCCGCCCGAACGACGACAGCGGAATCGCCGGATTCAGTTCCAGCAGCACCTCCATCAATTCCACCCGCCGGGCAGGAATCACTTCCGCGTCCGTCCAGAGATAGCAGATGCACAGTATCTGCGCCTTGGAAGCCGTGACGAAAATCGGCAATTCCTCACGCCCGCCAATGACCACCTGAACGACCGGAACCTCTCCCGGAATCGGCTGAAAACTGACCGG
>JAISQQ010000014.1 GCA_031274075.1 Accumulibacter sp. | reverse complement strand
ATCTGGGGCATGAATTTCAAATCGATGCCCGAACTCGAGTGGAGCTACGGCTACCCAGCCGCGCTGATCGTCATCGCCCTGAGCAGCCTGCTGCTCTACCTGCGCTTCAAGCGCGCGGGCTGGCTCTAACAGGTAACAGGTGTCAGATGTCAGGTATCAGTAATATTTGCGGGCGCGAAGCGCCCGGTAACTGAACTGTCATCTGATTCCTGTCCTCTGATACCTGATCACTCCTCCCGCATCTGCGGAAAGAGGATGACGTCGCGGATGTTGGCCGAGTCGGTCAGCAGCATGACCAGGCGGTCGATGCCGATGCCGCAGCCGCCGGTCGGGGGCAGGCCGTATTCCAGGGCGCGGATGTAGTCGGCGTCGTAGTACATGGCTTCTTCGTCGCCCGCGTCCTTGGCCTTGGCCTGCGCCATGAAGCGCGCCGCCTGGTCTTCCGGGTCGTTGAGTTCGGAGAAGCCGTTGGCGATCTCGCGGCCGGCGATGAACAGTTCGAAGCGTTCGGTGATTTCGGGGTGCTCGTCGCTGCAGCGCGCCAGCGGGCTGATTTCGGCGGGGTAGTCGACGATGTAGGTCGGATCCCAGAGATCGGCTTCGGTGCTTTCCTCGAACATCAGGAGTTGCAGCGGGCCGAGGCCCATGCCGGGCTTGGGTTCGGCGTTCATCGCGCTGAGCTTCTGGCACAGCCAATCGGCGTCGGAGAGTTGCGCCTGCGTGTATTGCGGGTGGTGTTTCATGATCGCCTGCGCCATGCTCAGGCGGGCGAAGGGCCGGGACAGGTCGAGCGGGCGGCCCTGGTAGTCGAAGGTCTCGGTTCCGAGCGCCTGGCGCGCGGCGTGGCGCAGCAGGCTCTCGGTGAAGTCCATCAGCTTGCGGTATTCGGAGTACGCCTCGTAGAACTCCATCATGGTGAACTCGGGATTGTGCCGGGGACTCATGCCTTCGTTGCGGAAGTTGCGGTTGAGTTCGAAGACTTTTTCGAAGCCGCCGACGACCAGCTTCTTGAGGTACAGCTCGGGCGCGACGCGCAGGAAAAGCTCCCGGTCCAGCGCGTTGTGGTGCGTCTTGAAGGGACGCGCCGACGCGCCGCCGGGGATCGGGTGCATCATCGGCGTTTCGACTTCCAGGAAGCCGTGTGCGCACATGTAGTCGCGCAGCGATTGCACGATGCGGCTGCGCGCCATGAAGGTGGAGCGCGAGGCCTGGTTCATGATCAGGTCGAGGTGGCGCATGCGGTACTTCTGTTCCTGGTCGGCGAGGCCGTGGAATTTTTCCGGGAGCGGACGCAGCGCCTTCGACAGCAGGCGGAGTTCGCCGCAACGCACGGTGAGTTCGTTGGTGCGGGTGCGGAAAAGCGTGCCGGCGACGCCGACGATGTCGCCGATGTCCCAGCGCTTGAAGGCGGCGTAGGCTTCCTCGCCGATCGGGTCGCGCGCCACGTAGACCTGGATGCGCCCGCCGGCGTCGGCCAGGGTGATGAACGACGCCTTGCCCATGACGCGCTTCAGCATCATGCGGCCGGCCACCTTGACCGCGACTGGATTGGCTTCGAGCTCCTCGCCGGATTTCGCGCCGTGCTGTTCGATGATCCTGCCGGAGATGTCCTCGCGCTCGAAATCGTTCGGATAAGCCTTGCCCGCGGCGCGCCATTCGGCGAGCTTGGCGCGGCGTTCGGCGATGATGTGGTTTTCATCGTGTTCCCGGGCGATGGGGGTCTGCTCGGACATGTCGGTCTTCCCTGTAGGTTGGATTTTCCGGGGCGCTACGGCCTAGACGCCCTGCTTGAGGCTGGCTTCGATGAACAGGTCGAGATCGCCGTCGAGCACGCGCTGCGTGTCGCCTGTTTCGACGTTGGTGCGCAAGTCCTTGACGCGGGACTGGTCGAGCACGTAGGAGCGGATCTGGTGGCCCCAGCCGATGTCGCTCTTGGCGTCTTCGAGCTTTTGCTGTTCGGCCTGGCGCTTGCGTATTTCGGCTTCGTACAGGCGCGATTTGAGCATCGCCATCGCCTCGGCCCGGTTGCGGTGCTGGGAGCGGTCGTTCTGGCATTGCACGACGGTGTTCGACGGCAGGTGGGTGATGCGCACCGCCGAGTCGGTCTTGTTGATGTGCTGGCCGCCCGCGCCCGAGGCGCGGTAGGTGTCGACGCGCAGGTCGGCGGGATTGATCTCGATCTCGAACGAATCGTCGATTTCCGGGTAGACGAATACCGAGGCGAAGCTGGTATGCCGGCGGGCGTTGGAATCGAACGGCGATTTGCGCACCAGGCGGTGAATGCCCGTTTCCGAGCGCAGCATGCCGAAGCAATAATCGCCCGAGAGCTTGAGCGAGGCGGTCTTGATGCCGGCCACGTCGCCTTCGGATTCCTCCAGTATCTCGACGGCATAACCCTTGCGCTCGCCGTATTTCACGTACATGCGCAGCAGCATCGAAGCCCAGTCCTGGGCCTCGGTGCCGCCCGCGCCGGCCTGGATGTCGAGAAAACAGTTGAGCGGGTCGGCCGGGTTGCTGAACATGCGCCGGAATTCGAGCCCGGCGACTTCGTTCTCGATGCCGCCGACGTCGCCGGCGACGGCGAGCAGGGTGTCGTCGTCATTCTCCTCGCGCGCCATGGCGAACAGTTCCCCGGTGTCCTTGAGGCCGCCCGCGATCCGCTTCAGGGACAGCACGACGCCTTCGAGCGCTTTCCTTTCCCTGGAAAGTTCCTGGGCGCGTTCCGTGTTGCTCCATACGGCGGGGTCTTCCAGTTCGCGGCTGACCGCGTTCAGTTGATCGGCTTTCCGATCGTAGTCAAAGATACCTCCGAAGCTCGGCGGCGCGCTGCGCGAGATCCGCGAGCCG
>JAISQQ010000430.1 GCA_031274075.1 Accumulibacter sp. | reverse complement strand
ACGTCGTCCCGGCGCAAGCCGGGACCCAGTTCGTACCTCAAATTCCTGGATTCCGGTTTGCGCTGTTCAGAGGACAGTCCAGTTACCGGGCGCTTCGCGCCCGCAAATATTACTGTCTTCTGTCCTCTGTCCTCTGAACCCGATCAATGCGCCACGCCGTCGCGGCGGATGACCCGTAGCGCGGTCAGCCACAGGATTCGCAGGTCGAAGCCAAAGGAACGGCGGCGCAGATACTCGGCGTCGAGCCTGACTTTCTCGGGAATCGGCAACTCGTCGCGGCCGTTGACCTGCGCCCAGCCGGTCAGTCCCGGCGCCAGCGTGTGCACCCCCGCCGCGGTGCGCAGCGCAATCAGATCGTCCTGGTTGAACAGCGCCGGGCGCGGTCCGACGAAGCTCATCTCCCCCTTGACGATGCTCCAAAGCTGCGGCAACTCGTCTAGGCTCGTCCGCCGCAGGAACGATCCGATGGGCGTCAGGTGCGCCGCGGGATCCTTCAGCAAGTGCGTGGCCACGGTCGGCGCGCCCACCCGCATGCTGCGGAATTTCGGCATTTTGAACAGGACATTGTTCCTGCCCACCCGGTCGGACCAGTACAAGGCCGGCCCCCTGGACGTCAGCCGAACCAGGAGGGCGATGAACAGAATGGGCAAGGCCAGCAGGATTCCGGCACAGAGGCCCAGCGTAAGATCGAACAGGCGTTTCATATTTCAGAAGACAGAAGACAGAAGACAGAGGACAGTTCAGTTACCGGGCGCGAAGCGCCCGCAAATATTACTGTCTTCTGTCTTCTGTCCTCTGTCATCTGACCACCGCTCGCCGCAAGCCTTCGTCCACGCCGAGCGGCGGAGTCCATCCCAGCGTGCTGCGCGTCTGCCGCATATCCACCTGCAGCGATTGGCAAAGCCGGTTCAGCGCATCGGCGCGTCCCAGCCCGGCCGCCGCCAGGCGCAGCGCGCCGACGGGAACGGAAATCAGCCGCGCCGGACGGCCGAGCGCCGCGCCGAGCCGTTCGAGCAAGTCCACCGTCGATAGATCCTCGCCGTCGGACACCAGGAAGGTGCGGTTGGCCGCCGCCGGATGGTCGACGCAGCTCAGCAGCAGGTCGACCAGATTGTCGAGCGCCACCAGGCTGCGCCGGTTCTCCGTCAGCGCGCCGAGCGGCAGGGGCCAGCCGCGCGCCAGCCAGCGCATCAGGCTCAGGAAATTGGCCTTCACGCCGGGGCCATAGACCAGGGGCGGGCGGACGATGACCACCTCCAGGCCGGAATCGCGCGCCAAGGCGCGCAGCCCCTGCTCGGCCTCCATTTTCGAGACGCCGTAGGGATCGCGCGGCGCGGGCGCGTGTTTCTCCGTGAATGGCTGCCCCGGCGAAGTGCATTCCCCGTTGACCTTGATCGAACTCAAGAAGACGAAACGGCGCGCGCCCGCCGCGACGGCCTGCCGCGCCAGATTCAGCGTCCCGTCGACATTGGTTCGCCGGTACGCCGCCCAGGCCTCGCCGCCGGATTCGCGCAGCACATGGACGCGCGCCGCGCAATGGATCACCGCGCCTACCCCGTCGAGCGCGGCCGACCAGTCTTCGTCCGGCGACAGGGCTTTCCCGTGAACCGCCGTCAAGTTCGGGAGATGCCCCGCAAACGGAACGGCATGCGTCGCCGCGCGGACGCAACCCCGCGCCGCCAGACGCGCGGTCAACGCGCGCCCCACGAAACCGGCGGCGCCGGTCACCAGGATCATGCCGCCTCCCGAAAAAGATCCGCATACGCCTTGCCCAGGGCGGGGCCGGAAAACAACTGCTGGTAACGCGCGCGCGGCCCGGCCCATGCTCCGCGCCAGCGCATCATCGAAAACCGACTCCGGTTGGAAAGCTTCCCCTTCAAGGGGGTAATCCCGTCCGGGAGGGGCATGAGCCCTTCCGTGCTTTCGTCCGGCCCGCCGGACGTGGATTGAAGCAGCGTATTCATCCAATGGCTTCCATAGTTGTTTTCAACATCCTGAAAACATGGGTAATCTTGACCGTCCGGCAAGCGAAAGCGACTGGCGAAGCGTATAACCCGTCCGTTCATTCTTCCAGCATCCTTCTGCCCCTATCAGGAAACACCCTCCAAGTAACTGAAAGATCGAAGGATTTTACACGCATGTTTCTTCCAGACGCCTTGTGGCCGTAGGTCGATCAGGGCCATCGCCTACGCAAGTATCGTAAACAGTCGTCAAAAATATTTTATATTCAAGTCTTTATGTGGCGGCAAAAGGCTTTCGTCGCGCATGAAGAAATGACCCCGGTCACCGGGCCTCCGGAACCAAGAAGTCCTATGCGATGGCCCTGGTAGGCCGATTACTTCGCCATATTTCTGACTGATGAAAAGTTTGCGGGCGCTTCGCGCCCGGTAACCGAACTGTCCTCTGTCCTCTGTCCTCTGTCCTCCGATATCAATCCCGGGTAAAACGGCGGTATTGGATGGCTTCGGCGACGTGCGCCGGGAGGATGGCGCCGCTGCCGGCCAGGTCGGCGATGCTGCGCGCGACGCGCAGGATGCGGTGGTAGGCGCGCGCCGAGAGGTTGAGGCGGGCCACGGCGTTCTTGAGCAGCGCCGCGCCGTGCTCGTCGGGCCGGCAATGGGCGTCGATCTCGCGCGGCTCCAGGCGGGCGTTCGGCTTGCCCTGACGCTGGAGCTGGCGGCTGGATGCGGCGATGACGCGCGCGCGCACGACGGCGGACGATTCTCCCGTGGGCGCGCCTTGCAAGGCTTCGGGCGGGAGCGCCGGAACCTCGATTTGCAGGTCGATGCGATCGAGCAGGGGGCCGGACAACTTGCCCCGGTAGCGGGCGATCTGATCCGGCGTGCAGCGGCACTTGCCGCGCGGGTCGCCGTGATGCCCGCAGGGGCACGGATTCATCGCCGCGACCAGTTGGAATTGCGCCGGGAAATCGGCCTGCCGGGCGGCGCGGGAAATATGTATCCGGCCGCTTTCCATCGGTTCGCGCAAGGCTTCGAGAACGCGCCGGTCGAACTCCGGAAATTCGTCGAGGAACAGCACGCCTTGGTGCGCCAGCGAGATTTCGCCGGGGCGCGGAATGCTGCCGCCGCCGACCAGCGCGGCGGTGGACGCGGTGTGGTGCGGCGAACGATAGGGCGGACGGCGGAAGTGCTCTGGCCGGAACTGGCCGCAGAGCGACAGCACCGCCGCCGATTCCAGCGCCGCTTCCTGCGTCATCGGCGGCAACAGGCCGGGAAGGCGGCTGGCGAGCATCGACTTGCCGGTGCCGGGCGGGCCGGCGAGCAGGATCGAATGCTTGCCCGCCGCGGCGATTTCCAGCGCCCGCTTGGCCTGCGCCTGGCCGCGCACCTCGGCGAGATCGGGCGACGGGACGGCCGGGCAGGCTTCGCCGCTGACCGGCGAACACTCTTCCAGCAGCCGCTGGCCGGTCAGATGGGCGCAGACTTCGAGCAGCGTGTCGGCGGCCAGGATGCGCGCTCCTTGCGCCAGCGCCGCTTCCCTGGCGCTCTCGCGCGGCAGGACGAAGCCGCCGTCGCGCGGGCCGGCGGCCAGCACCATCGCCAGCGCGCCGCGAATCGGGCGCAACTGGCCGGAAAGGGAAAGTTCCCCGGCGAATTCGTAGGCGCCGAGCGCCGCCGCCGGAATCTGGCCCGAGGCGCCGAGGATGCCGAGCGCGATGGGCAGGTCGAAACGCCCGGACTCCTTGGGCAGGTCGGCGGGCGCGAGGTTGACGGTGATGCGTTTGACCGGGAATTCGAAGCCCGAATTTTGCAGCGCCGCCCGCACCCGGTCGCGAGCCTCCTTGACTTCCGTATCCGGGAGGCCGACCAGGGTGACGCTGGGCAAGCCACTGGCCAGATGGACTTCGACGGCGACCGGCGGCGCGCCCAGACCGTCGAGACCCCGGCTATTGACGATGGCCAGCGACATGAGGGGCGGTCGGGGCGCTACGGGCCGGGAACCGCAATCACTCGGCGGCGTCGGCGGATTCGGTTGGTTCGGCGGGTTCGGCAGGTTTCTCCAGGCGTGCGACGCGTTCTTCCAGCGCGTCGAGCTTCTCGCGCGTGCGCTGCAGGACGCGCGCCTGTATGTCGAACTCTTCCCGGCTGACCAGATCGAGCTTGGCGAAAAACCCCGAGAGCAGGGCGCGGGCGTTTTTCTCGAT
>JAISQQ010000421.1 GCA_031274075.1 Accumulibacter sp. | reverse complement strand
CCGCTGTTGGAACAAGCACGCAAGCGAACCAAGCCCCGGACAATAGACTTGTATGAAGTGTGGTGTGCGGTGTTGTACCTGCGGCGCACGGGTTGCCAATGGCGCGCCTTGCCCAGTGATTTTCCCAAGTGGCGCACCGTGCCTTCGTACTTTGCCAAGTGGAGCGAACCGAACCCGGAAGGGATCAGCCTGCGGGAGCGGGCGTTAAAAAAATCAGCTTGGCGCGGCCCGCATGAAACAGGGGCGCAACGCCAACAGCACGTTCCTGATCGTGGACGCGCAGAGCGTGAAGAACGCCGACACCGCCGGACAAAAGGCTTACGACGCCGGCAAGAAGATCCCGGGCATCAAGCGCCACATCGCGGTAGACACGCAAGGCCGGCCGCACGCGATAACGGTAACGACCGCCGAAGTCACCGACCGGAAGGGCGCACGGGAAGCACTGGAGCGCAGCCAACCGAACTTGAAGCGGGTGAAAAGCCTGCTGTGCGACGGCGGCTACATCGGGGAACCGTTTGCCCAAAGCGTACGCGCGATCCTGGGCGAGCCGGTCACGGTACAGATCGCCAAACGAAACGAACGACACACCTTCAATATCCTGCCCAAACGCCGGGTCGTCGAACGTAGCTTTGCGTGGCTGGAGAAGAACCGAAGGCTCTGGAAAAACTGCGAACGAAAACTCAACACCCGCTTACAGTTCATCCTCCTTGCCTTCCTTGTGCTTTTGCTCAAAAGATTGTGAACAGGTTCTTGCGCCGGAATGACGGGACGGAAAGAGTCGCTATCGGCACCAAAACCCGTCACCTGACACGTAACCCCTGTCACCCGTCACCCGTCACCCGTCACCCGTCACCCGTCACCTGATCCCTGATCACGTTTCACGGATTTCCATCGCCGCGACGGCCTTGCGCACGCGCTCCGGGCCTTTGCCGCCCCACAGTTCTTCCAGGTTGTAGTAGCTGCGGATGGCGGGCTGCATGATGTGGGCGACTACGTCGCCGAGGTCGACCAGCACCCATTCGCCGGCGTCTTCGCCTTCCGTCGACAGGATTTCAGCGCCGGCCGCGCGCGCCTTGTCCTCGACGTTGCGCGCCAGCGAGCGGACGTGGCGGTTGGAGTCGCCGCTGGCGATGACGATGCGTTCGAACAGCGGGGTGAGCTTGTGGGTATTGATGACTTCGATGTCTTTTCCCTTGATGTCTTCGAGGGCGGCGACGACGATTTTTTCGAGCTGGGCGGCTTTCATCGAAAACTGGCTCCGGTTTTGAAACCTCCCCTCCAGGGGATGATCGTGCCTGGGAGAGGCGTAGGCTCTTCCAGGCTGTTTCGTCTGGCTGGACGTGGATCGAGATGAGACATCGGCGGCGCTTCAATTTTCCGTGTAGAAGCGGTGTTCGCGGATGTGGGCGATCACGCTGTCCGGCATCAGGTAGCGCGGACTCGCGCCTTTTGCCAGCAGGGCGCGGATGCGGGTGGCCGAGATGTCCAGCGGCGTCATGGCGAAGCTGATGACGCGCCCGGCCGGCGCGCTGGCCAGTTGGCCGGGGTCCGGGCACAGGCGGCGGCGGAACGCGGCGGCGAGTTCGGGAGGCAGGCGCTCGGGATCGACCGGGTAGCCGGGACGGTGCGCGACGGCGACGTGCGCCAGCTCGAACAGGCTTCGCCAGCGGCGCCATCCGGCCAGGGAGGCGAAGGCGTCGTTGCCCAGCAGCAGCACCAGCGGGCGCTCCGCGCCGCAGGCGTCCGGCTGGCGCAGCCGTTCGAGCGTAGGTACGGTATAGCTCGTCCCCGGCGTGTCGACCTCCGCCGGGTCGAGTTCGAAGCGCGGATTGCCAGCGATGGCCAGGCGCACCATGTCGAGCCGCTGCCGCGGGCCGAGCCGCGGCGTGTCGCGCAGCGCCGGGCGGCCGGCCGGAATCCAGCGCACGCCTTGCAGGCCGAAGAGGTCCGCGGCTTCCTCGGCGAGGCGCAGATGACCGAAATGCACCGGGTCGAAGGTGCCGCCGAAAATGCCGAGCGGTTTTGACGCCGCGTCAGGAAGCATCTTTCAGGCCGGCGAAGATGTCGCGGTAGCTGATGTAGGAACTGGCGTACAAGGTCGGCAGGAAAATCAGGATCACCATCATCGCCGCCGCCGTCGGCAAGGACTGGCTGACGGCGCTGTCGCCGCCTCCCAGCAGGCTCTTGATCAGGCGCGGGACGAACAGGCCGATGAGCGCCACGGCCAGCAGATACAGCAGGAACGGACGCCAGTTACGGAAGCAGGCCACCAGGCTGAAGAACAGCGACTTGCCTGCGGATATGCCGTGCCAGGCGGCCAGCACCGGGGCGAACCAGAACGCCAGGATGACCGGAATGAAGAGCACGACGGCCAGTTGCGCGGCCATCAGCGCCGAAGCCTGGGCCAGCATTTCGTCGCTCGGTTTTTCGCCCAGGACGAGCATGCGAAACCACAGTCCGCCGTCGAACAACGCCGCCAGGCCGAGAACCGCCAGCGTGGACAGGGCGTAGATGAAGCCGAGCACCAGCAGCGCCTGCAGATTGCGATGGAAACCCGAAAAGAGAAGCTGCGGCGGCAATTCCTCCTTCCGGTCGATCAGCCGGCAGGCGTTCATCAGGCTGACCGAGAAGGCCGGGATCAGGAGCAGGCTGGCCAGGTGGCCGACCAGGGGAACGGCCGAGACGACAGCCATCGACAGCCAGTAGCCGAGCACCAGGAAGCTCATCAGCACGGGTTTGCGCTGGAAGATGGCGAAACCTTCGACGAGCCAGCGCAAGCCGCGCTTAGCCGGTAATGTCAATGCTTGCATGGGAAATCAGTGGGCCACGAAGACGTCTTGGTAAGAAGCGCAGGCCGTTCCGGCCAGCACGGGAATGAGCACGGGGAATCCAAGGCCCGCCGGCGGCGCGGCGAGAAAAGCCAGGACGAATACGATCAGGCCGAGAATCAGGAAAGGCGGGATGTTTTTCCAGCAGGCCGCGAAACTGGCCTTGCACGCCTTGACCGGCGGCATGCCGGCGAGCAGGATCAGCACGCTCGCCACCCACACGACGGGATCCGCCATGAACAGTTTCCAGCCGAAGCGCAGCCAGGCGAAGACGGCTTCGACGCCGACCGCGCGAGCGCGGCCAGCACAGCCCGGAACGGGGATCGGAAAGGAATTCATCGCCCCGGGACGCCTCGGCAAAAACCCGCGGCGGCCGTCAGAAAGTGCCGATGACCCACTGCGGGACGCTCAGTCCCGGCGTTCCGGGCCCTTCCAGGGGAACGAAGGAGCCGTCGCCGCGATGATCGATGAGGATGTACGGTTCGCCGCGCAGCGGAGTGACCTTGATCTTGTACAGCCGGCCGTTGACGCGGTATTCCTCGATGGTCTCGCCGTCGCGCTGGCGGATGGTGACCTGCGGCTCCACCGAGTCGTCCAGCGGCACCAGGGCCGGCGGCCTGTCGTCGGGCGCCGCGGGTGTCCCGGCGGGCTGTGCCCACAGCGGAGCGATGGCAAAGGCCAGGGAGGCGAGCAGAAAATGAAGGCGGTGAAGGCGGCGCATGACAGGATATCCGGGAGAACGGGCGATTTCGATTGTATTACAGATTGAGCAACTTCTCCCGTTCCGCCGGCGGCGTGACGAAGCCATTTTGCTCATAGTGTCTGAAAATGGCCGCAACGACTTCTTCCGGCTGGTCGATGAGCTGGATCAGGCCGATGTCGTCCGGGGCGATCACTTTCTCGTCTACCAGCGTGGTCCGGAACCAGTCGATCAAGCCGCGCCAGAACGGCTGGTGCACCAGGATGATCGGGATTTTCTGGCTTTTCCCGGTCTGTATCAGGGTCAGCGCCTCGAGCAGCTCGTCGAGCGTTCCGAAGCCGCCGGGCAGGACCACGTAGGCGCTGGCGAAGCGCACGAACATGTACTTGCGCGCGAAGAAGTGGCGGAAGGTCTGCGAAATATCCTGGTAGCCGTTGGCGCGCTGCTCGTGCGGCAACTGGATGTTCAGTCCGACGCTCGGCGAGCGGCCCTGGTAGGCGCCCTTGTTGGCCGCTTCCATGATGCCCGGGCCGCCGCCCGAGATGACCGAGAAACCCGCGTCCGAGAGCCGCCGGGCGATCGTCTCGGCCAGCCGGTAATGGGGCGAATCGGGAGGCGTGCGCGCGCTGCCGAAGATCGTCACCGCCGGACGGATTTCCGCCAGGCGCTGCGCGGCCTCGACGAACTCTGACATAATGCCGAATACTCGCCAGGCTTCCTGCGAGGCCGTGAATTTCGCGGCGCTGGGGTCTACCAGTTGGGGAATCTTTTCTTTTTCGCTCATCGCTCGCTTTCAAATCATGCCTACCTTGCTGCTGGTCGACGGATCGTCGTATCTCTACCGCGCCTTTCACGCCATGCCCGACCTGCGCAATACGCAGGGGGAGCCGACGGGCGCCATCTACGGCGTACTCAACATGCTGCGCCGGCTCGACGCCGACACCCAGGCGCAGGACGTAGCTTACAAGGCTTGCGTCTTCGACGCCAAGGGCAAGACCTTCCGCAGCGACTGGTATCCCGAATACAAGGCCAACCGCCCGCCGATGCACGCCGACCTGGTGGCGCAGATCGCGCCGGTCCATGCCTGCGTCGCCGCGTCCGGCTGGCCGATCCTGAGCGTCGACGGCGTCGAGGCGGACGACGTGATCGGCACGCTGGCGCGGCGCGCGGCGGCGCAGGGGATGCGCGTGCTGGTGTCGACCGGCGACAAGGATCTGGCGCAACTCGTCGACGCGCGCATCACGCTGATCAACACCAAAAAAGACGGCAGCGCCGAAACGCTGGACGAAGCGGGCGTGCTGGCCAAGTTCGGCGTGCCGCCGGCGCGCATCGTCGATTACCTGGCGCTGGTCGGTGACGCGGTCGACAACGTGCCGGGCGTGGCCAAGGTCGGCCCGAAGACGGCGGCCAAATGGCTGGAGCAGTACGGTTCGCTCGACGGGGTGATGGCCGCGGCCGCCGGCATCGGCGGCGCGGTCGGCGAAAATCTGCGCGCCGCGCTCGATTTTCTCCCGCTCGGCAGGAAACTGGTGACCGTGCGCTGCGATCTCGACCTGCCGGCGCGGCCGGAAGACCTCGCGCCGCGTCCGCCCGAGCGCGACAAGCTGGCCGAACTGTTTACACGCTACGAAATGAAGTCGTGGCTCAAAGACCTTGTTCCGGAAGAAGCGCCGCCCGCTTCCGGCCAGGCCGGTGCGGCGCCGTCTCCGCCGCCGTCCCTGTTTCCGACACCCGAAAAGGACTACGCCGCGATCCTCGACTGGCCGTCCTTCGAGGACTGGCTGAACCGGATCGAGGCCGCGCCGCTGACCGCCGTCGATACCGAGACGACCAGCCTCGATCCGTTCGCCGCGCGCATCGTCGGCATCTCCTTTGCCGTCGCGCCCGGCCAGGCGGCCTACCTGCCGCTGGCGCACGACTACGCCGACGCGCCGGCGCAACTGCCGCGCGACGAGGCGCTGGCGCGCCTCAAGCCCTGGCTCGAATCGCCCCGGCACGCCAAGATCGGGCAGAACCTCAAGTACGACCAGCACGTTTTCGCCAATCACGGCATCGCACTGGCGGGCGTCGCGCACGATACGCTGCTGCAATCCTACGTGCTCGAAGCGGGCCAGCCCGGCGTGCGCGGCCACGACCTCGGCCAGCTCGCGCTGCGCCACCTCGGGCTCGAGACGATCGCCTACGAGACCCTGTGCGGCAAGGGAGTCAAGCAGATCGGCTTCAACCAGGTGGAGGTCGCCCTGGCCGCCGAATACGGCGCCGAGGATTCCGATCTCTGCCTGCGGCTGCACCAGCGGCTGTTCCCCCGCATCGCCGCCGACGCGGGTTTCGCGCGCATCTACGGCGAGATCGAAATCCCCGCGCGCGACATCCTCTATCGCATGGAGCGCACCGGCGTGCTGATCGACGCCGATCTGCTCGCCCGGCAAAGCAACGAGCTCGGCAAGCGCCTGATGGAACTCGAACAGCGGGCCTACGAACTCGCCGGGCAGCCGTTCAACGTCAATTCCCCGAAACAGCTTGCCGACATCCTGTTCGGCAAGTTCGGCCTGCCGGTCAAGAGGAAGACCTCGTCCGGCGCGCCGTCGACCGACGAAGAGGTGCTTTCCGAACTGGCGCTCGATTATCCGCTGCCAAAACTGCTGCTCGAATCGCGCCAGCTCGCCAAGCTGAAAGGCACCTATACCGACAAGCTGCCGAAGATGGTCAATCCAGGCACCGGGCGCGTGCACACCAACTTCGCCCAGGCGGTGGCCGTCACCGGCCGGCTCGCATCGAACGACCCCAATCTGCAGAACATTCCGGTGCGCACCGCCGAAGGACGGCGCATCCGCGCAGCCTTCATCGCCCCACCGGGCGCCCGCGTGGTCTCGGCCGACTACTCGCAGATCGAGCTGCGCATCATGGCGCATCTCTCGCAAGACGCGCGCCTGACCGAGGCTTTCGCCCACGGCGAGGACGTGCACCGCGCCACGGCGGCCGAAATCTTCGGCGTCACGCCGCTCGAAGTCAGTCCGGACCAGCGGCGCGTCGCCAAGGTCATCAATTTCGGGCTGATCTACGGCATGAGCGCCTTCGGCCTGGCGCGCCAGCTCGACCTCGAACGCGGCGCGGCGAAGAACTACATCGACCGCTATTTCGCGCGCTATCCCGGCGTCGCCGGATACATGGAGAGCACGCGCGACGCGGCGAAAATCAACGGCTACGTCGAAACCGTCTTCGGCCGCCGCCTGTGGCTGCCGGAACTCGCGGCGGCGCAGGCCGGCCGCCGCCAGGGCGCCGAGCGCGCGGCGATCAACGCGCCGATGCAGGGCACGGCGGCGGATCTGATCAAGCTGGCGATGATCGCCGTGCAGCGCTGGATCGACCGTGAAAAGCTGCGCACGAAACTCATCCTGCAAGTGCACGACGAACTGGTGCTGGAAGTGCCGGACGACGAACTGCCGCAGGCGCGCGCCGCGCTGCCGCCGCTGATGACGCAGGTCGCCGAACTGCGCGTGCCGCTGGCGGTCGAGATCGGCGTCGGAGCCAACTGGGACGAGGCGCACTGAGCGTCAGGGATCGGGGATCAGGAATCAGGAATCAGGAATCAGGGATCAGTAATATGGCGCTTTGCGCCACATTCTCCCGCCAAGAACCTGTTTGCGATCTTCTCTGGGAGCGCGGGGCACCAGCCCCGCAACGGCCATGCCGCGGGTCAAAAGCGGGGGGCCGCGCTCCCAGAGGTGGCCCGGAGAGAGGCTTTCATAACGGGTTTGTGTAAGAAGCTGTTTTAAAAAAATGGGTACGAGAAATGCCTATATTCCAAAAACCTCAATTCGAGCATTGGGTGAAGGTAGGGCGGTTTCTCCGAAACCGCCGCCCCCCGGCGCGCTCGGAGATCGCGCCCTACCCTGGATGATCCCTCTGCTTCTCAAACGTCTTTCTGATTTCTAAAACGGCTTC
>JAISQQ010000408.1 GCA_031274075.1 Accumulibacter sp. | reverse complement strand
TCCAGATAAAGCTTCGTCAGCTTTGCCAGAACCAGGCCGTTGGCCTTCACCACGCCGATATGCCCAAGCGCCTCTAGCGCTTCCTTTTTTAGGGAAAAATCCGAATGGAAAAAATGATAATCGACATCATTTATGATTGCAAGCGCTTTTTGCAATTATTTTTTGTTGGAGGTCAGGTGACGACCGGTTTTGTAGGGCGGAAAAGCGCGGCGCCTTCCGCCGATCCCATTTCAACGCAAAGCGCCGTACGAATTACTATATTCTGTCCTCAATCTTCTGTCCTCCGGAATGCAGCGCCGCTCTTGCGGCGTCGGCCAGGAATCCGGAACGGGTCGCGCCATGCGCCTTGGCGCAGCTATCGATTTTCGCCAGCAAACGGCGTGGCAGGGTGATGTTGATTTTTTCCGCCCGGCCATCGAAACGCGAAGCGTCGATTTCGACCACTGCCCAGACGCCAAGCGCGAAATCGGGATTGTCGCGATGATCGGCAATGGCGCGGGGAACAGGCACATCGCCGCCGTCTTCGACGATGCCCTCGAGGTGCAGATCGATCGCTTCGACCACGGAATCCAGCGCCGCGTCGAAACTGTCTCCTGCCGAAAAACATCCCGGCAGATCGGGAACCGTCACGCCGAAGCGCACACCGTCATCGCTATGCAAAACAACCGGAAAACGCATGACTTTCTCCTACATCCAGCCCGCCTGACGTTTGATGCTGACCAGCGTACCGGCGGGAATGTCGCTGCCAGGATGCTTCACCGTCACCAGGCCCGGCTTCGCGGCGTGCTTGAACTGATGGTGCGAGCCTTTGACCCGCGCCAAAAACCAGCCGTCTTCTTCCAAGCGTCTGATGATCTGCCTGCTGTTCATGGTGGTTATTATAACCACCATGCTGGCGAAATTTCAATTTCGGCGGGATCGGAGATCAGGGGACAGGTTTCGTAGGGCGGAAAAGCGCAGCGTCTTCCGCCGATCCCCTTACGGCACAACGCGCCGCACGGTTCAAAGGCCGCCGAATGATAGAAGCGGCGGCGATGCCGCCGGAGAGAACGACCGGCGGGAGGCGCTGCGCTTTCCCGCCCTACGCGATGATGTGCCTGACTTAAGTCGGGTGACTGCCGCCGGCGCGGGCGGGATAATTGGGTTTTAATCAAACCTTGGAGTATCGGAGCATGAAGCAAACCCGACTGATCGAAGCGCGGGGCAAACCGCTGGGCGGCGGGACGCTGCCGGCGATCATTACGCCGCTGGTCGGCAAGACCCGGGCGGAGGTGGTCGACGAGGTGGCGGCGATCGTCCCCAAGAAGCCCGATCTGCTCGAATGGCGGATCGACTTTTTCCAGGCGATCGGCGAGATTCCCGAGGTGATCGCCACGGCGCGGGCGATCCGCGGCGCGGCGGGCGGCATTCCGCTGCTGCTGACGCGGCGCAACGCCAGCGAGGGCGGCCAGCCGCTGGACATCGGCGAGCCGGCGGTGGTGGCGATGTACCGGGCCGCCTGCGAAGCCGGGTGCGTCGAACTGATCGACTACGAGTTGTCCAACGCGCCGCAGGACATCGAGGCCCTGCGCGCCGTCTCCAAGGCCACGGGCGTCGGCATGATCATGTCCTACCATGATTTCCAGGCGACGCCGGACGCCGCCACGCTCGACGGCAAGTTCGCCCTGGCCGCCGAACTCGGCGCCGACGTCGGCAAGGTGGCGGTGATGCCGGCAAGCGAACACGACGTGCTGGAACTCCTGGCGGCGACCAGCCGAGCGCGCGAGGCGCTGGACATTCCGTTGATCAGCATGTCGATGGGCGGCGTGGGTTCGTTGTCGCGCGTCGTGGGCTGGGTCTACGGATCGGCGGCGACCTTCGCCGTGGGCAAGAGCAGTTCGGCGCCGGGACAGATCGCCATCGAGGAGTTGCGCACGGCGCTATCGATCACGCGCCAGGCGGTGCTGGGTCCAGAGGACAGAAGACAGAGAACAGAGGACAGTTCAGTTACCGGGCGCTTCGCGCCCGCAAATTTTTCTGACCCCTGACCCCTGTTTCCTGATCCCTGACCCGATCACAGCAAGCGTTCGGCATTCGCCAGATCCAGTTTCACCCGCGGCGCGTCGGAGCGCCCGAGGCATCCGATGACGAAAGCGTAGCGCGCCTTTGGGACGCCGGACAGGTTCAGCAGGGTGAACGCGACATCCGAGGCGGCGTCGGCGCTGCCTTCGTCCATTATGACGTTCAGCGTGCTCAGACGCAGGCGTTTGTTCTCGAATCCAAGATAATCCTCCGGATTCTCCAGCACCTTGCGCAGGCATTCCAGTTCGTATTCCAGCACCGCCCGCGCGTTGCCGCGTGCTTCCATTTGCCGTTCGTTTTCGAGGAGCCGGTTTTCCAGTTGCCGTTGCTCGATACTCTCCGGGGCGTCGAACAGGCTTCCCGAAGCGGCTCCCTGCTGCTGCAACAGGCGCAGCCTGGCCCGGATCAGGCTGTGGTTGTCTTCCAGTCCCCGCCGCCCTTCCCGGGTTTCCGCTATTTCCGTCATCGCCTGCGCCGCCAGGTATTCGAAGGACTGGACCCCAAGGAAATGCCGCAGCTCGGCGTCGGTGCGCGCGCAGGTACGCACGCTCGGGACGGAAAAATCGACGACGGTCTGCATGATGTCGCGCTGCGCGACATCGCCTTGCAGCGAGGGCGCGCGGGCCGAGCGTTCGCTGTAGCTCGTTCCCAGGACGACGCAAGCCTGCGCGAGCTCTGCGTGTTTATCGAAGAAGGCGCGCAATTCCCGGGAACGCGCCAGCGCGGCGGGCACCTCCGCCGCCTTGGCGAAGAAGGCGCGCAGCACCGGATCGCCGGCCCAGCCCGCCTCCGACACCGGAATGGGCGGTGGCAGCGCCAATATCGCGTCACGCAGGTAGGCGACGCTTTTTTCCACCGGGCGGCGGAGTGTCTTTTCGCACGAATCGAGAAACTTGAGGCGCGGATTGGTCAGCGCGACGGCCTTGGCGATGGCCTGCGCCACGACTTCATCCGGCACGAGTCCCGGGCCGGGCCGCGCCGGCCGGTTCTGGAACCAGTCGAGAATTCCCATGATCCGGAGCGTTTTACGTTTTGGTGCGGACCGCAACTATTTTCATCACGTCATTCCTTTGCCTGCCGGAATCCAGGAGTTTGAGGTACGCACTGGGTCCCGGCGATCAAAGGGACGACGCGCTGGTGTCTCTATCAACGTTCATGCGATGAAATGGGTCAATACTCGACCCGGAAATGCCGCAAACGATCGGCGCTCCGCATCTTGCTTTTCACGGCTTTCACTCGAACGGATGACGGCGCAGAATCGTTTCGGCGCGCTCGGGGCCGGTGGAAACGATGTCGATCGGAACCTCGCAGAGCGCCTCGATCTTCGCCAGATAGGCGCGCGCGGCTTCGGGCAGGGCTTCGTATGAAGTCAGTCCGACCGTGGACTCCTTCCAGCCCGGAACGCTTTCGAGGATCGGCTCGCAGGCCGCGACCTCGTCCGCGCCCATCGGCAGCAGGTCGACGACCTGGCCATGCAGACGATAGCCGGTGCAGATTTTCAGTTCCGGCAGGCCGTCGAGCACGTCGAGCTTGGTGATGCACAGGCCGGTCAGCCCGTTGATCTGCGACGAGCGTTTGAGCGCCGGAACGTCGAACCAGCCGCAGCGGCGCTTGCGGCCGGTCACCACCCCGAATTCGCGTCCTTTCTGGGACATCTGGCGACCAGGCGTCCCTTCCGTTTCGATGTCGAGCTCGCTCGGGAACGGTCCGCCGCCAACGCGCGTGCAATACGCCTTGGTAATCCCCAGCACGTAGTGCAGCATGCCGACGCCTATGCCCGATCCGGCGGAAGCCTGCCCAGCGACGCAGTTCGACGAGGTGACGAACGGATAGGTACCGTGATCGATGTCCAGCAGGGTGGCTTGCGCGCCCTCGAAGATCAGGTTGCCGCCCGCCTGGTTGAGCGCGCGCAGCGCCGCCGAAACGTCGGCCACCAGGGGCTTGATCCGCTCGGCGCCGGCCATCGCCCCAGCCAGCACGCTGGCATAGTCGACGGCGTCGGCGCCCAGGTATCGGGTGAGCACGAAATTGTGGTAGTCGAGGTTTTCCTTGAGTTTTTCGGCGAAACGTTCCGGGTAGAAGAGGTCGTAAACCCGCAGGGCGCGGCGCGCGACCTTGTCTTCGTAGGCCGGCCCGATGCCCTTGCCGGTCGTCCCGATGCGCGTGCCGGCGCTTTTCGCCGCTTCCCTGGCGCGGTCGAGCGCCACGTGACAGGCGAGGATCAGCACGCAGCCAGGGCTGACTTTCAGGCGCGAACGCACTTCGATTCCGCCGGACTCGAGCTTGTCGATTTCAGAAAGCAGGTGCGGCACGTCCAGCACCACCCCGTTGCCGATGAAACACTCGACGCCCTGGTGCACGATGCCGGACGGCACCAGGTTCAGCTTGTACTCCGTGTCGCCGACCACCAGCGTATGCCCGGCGTTGTGCCCGCCCTGGAAACGCACCACGCCCCTGGCGTGATCGGTCAGCCAATCGACGATCTTGCCCTTGCCCTCGTCGCCCCACTGCGTGCC
>JAISQQ010000403.1 GCA_031274075.1 Accumulibacter sp. | reverse complement strand
GGCCTTCCAGGAATTCCCGGAGCTGCGCTGGGTCATCGCGGTCAGCGCTCCCCTGGACGAATTCACCGCGCCCTACGACACGATTCACCGCTGGACGATGATCGGCATCGCGGCGCTGGTCGTGGCGGCGATGCTGTGCATCTGGCTGTTCGTCCGCTGGCAGTTGCGGCCGCTGAACGAAACGACGCGCGTCGTCACCAAGGTGGCGGAAAACCTGGATCTTACACAACGCCTGGGCAGCGCCGCCGGCGACGAAATCGGCACCATGGCGCAGTCCTTCGACCACATGGTCGACAGCGTCCAGAAAGCCGTGCGGGCCATCGAGGCGGAAGTCGCCAAGGTCGACGCGACGGTGAAGGCGGTCAGTGCCACCGCCGGGCAGGTCGCGCAGGCTTCCTCCGCGCAATCCGGCTCCACTTCGGCCATGGCCGCCTCCATCGAGGAAATGACGGTGTCCATCAACACCGTGGCCTCCAGCGCTTCCGACGCGCAGGCGATGGCGCAATACGCCAGGGAAATTTCCGAGGAGGGCAGCCGCATCATCGAGAACACGCAGGACGAAATGGGCGCGATCGCGCACATCGTCTCCAGGGCCTCGAAGGTCATCGCTACCCTGGGCGAGGAATCGCACCAGATCACCAGTGTGGTGAAGGTCATCAAGGAAGTGGCCGACCAGACCAACCTGCTGGCTTTGAACGCCGCCATCGAGGCCGCCCGCGCCGGGGAACAGGGGCGCGGTTTCGCGGTAGTGGCCGACGAGGTGCGCAAACTGGCCGAGCGCACCGCGCAATCGACCAGCAACATCGGCGCCATGACTGGCAAAATCCAGGCTTCCGCCAGCGAAGCCGTCGCGGAAATGGAAAAGGTGGTCGCGCAGGTGGCTTCCGGCCAGTCGCTCGCGCAGGAAGCCGGCCAACGGATGAAGACGATCAACGAGGAAGCCGGCAAGGTTTCCGACGCGGTGACGGAAATTTCCAGCGCGCTGAAAGAGCAGAGCCAAGCCGGCCAGGACGCGGCGCGGCAGGTGGAGGCCATCGCCCAGATGACGGAACAGAACCACGCCGCTTCCATGGAAACGGCCGCCAACACCCGGCGTCTGGAAGAACTGGCGAGATCGGTGCAAGACACGCTCAAGCGCTTCAAGGTATGATCGTGGAAACTGCGGATGAGCGCTGATTGCTTCGATCCAGGCCGTGTGACGGCAGGCATTCTTTCTGTTCCAGGCGCTCACCCGTGGGGTGAAGCCCTTGCGTGCCCGTCCATCCGCGGTTTCCAGGATGATGAGCCGTAAACCTTGACGGTCGCTATCGATCCCTCCGCCCCCGCGTGGGGCTTTTGCTGGTTATGATGACTATCGCCGATTTCAGTTTCGCCCGCATGCCGGAGATCCACTTTGGTCCCGGTAAGCTTTCGCTGCTGCCGCAACGGATCGCCAGCTATGGAAAAACCGCCTTGCTGCTTACCGGCGGCGCTTCTTTCGCGCGTTCCGAGGCCTGCGCGCGCCTGACCGGGGCGCTCGATCGGGCGGGAATCCGGCTTTTCCGCGCCTCCGTCGCGGGTGAACCGTCGCCCGATTTTGTCGATGCCACGGTCGCGCGCCACCGCGCCGAGGCCATCGACTGCGTGGTCGGCATCGGCGGCGGCAGCGTGCTCGACGCCGGCAAGGCCGTTGCGGCGATGCTGCCGCAAGACGGTTCCGTCGTGCCCTACCTGGAATGCGTGGCTACGCGAAAACACGACGGCAGGAAACTTCCGTACATCGCCGTACCCACCTCGTCCGGCACCGGCGCGGAGGCGAGCAAAAACGCGGTGCTCGGCAGCGTCGGCCGGGAGGGTTACAAGAGTTCGCTGCGGCACGATCGTTTCGTTCCCGACGTGGCGCTGGTCGATCCCGAATTGACCCTGGGCTGCCCGCCCCAAGTTACCGCCGCCTGCGGCCTCGACGCCCTGACGCAACTGCTCGAAGCCTACGTCTCGAGCAAGGCTTCGCCGATCACCGACGCCCTGGCGCTGAGCGGGCTGGCGCACGTGGCCGCCGGTTTTCTGCCGGCCTGCGAGAACGGACGCGAGGATCTCGCCGCGCGCAGCCACATGGCCTACGCCGCGCTGCTCTCCGGCGTCGTCCTGGCCAACGCCGGGCTGGGCGTAGTGCATGGCCTGGCCGGGCCGATCGGCGGCTTTTTCCCGATTCCGCACGGCGTGGCCTGCGGCACGCTGATCGGAGTGGCGACGCGGATCAATATCGAGGCGCTGCGCCGGGATGCCGCCGGGAACCGTGCCGCGCTCGAAAAATACGCGCGCGCCGGCGCGCTGCTGTCGGGCGAGGAGGCCGCCGGCGAGGACGCCGGGTGCGAATCGCTGCTGCGCGTGCTCGAACGCTGGATCGCCGCCGCCGGCATCGCCCGGCTGTCCGCCTACGGGGTGAGCCGGGACGATTTTCCGCGCATCCTCGACAAGTCGAACAACAAGAACAGCCCCGTCACGCTCGCCCGCGAACAGATGCAGGCCATTCT
>JAISQQ010000370.1 GCA_031274075.1 Accumulibacter sp. | reverse complement strand
CCAGGCCCATTTCCAGCGCGGTCTCCAGGCGGACGACGCGCTCGGTCAGGGTTTCGATTTTCTGTTGTTGGAGCATGATCGTCGCCGCCATGCGTTCCACCTTGTCGTTCATCTTGATGACCGTGGTGAGCGCGTCCCACATTTTGTCCGCGACGCCCATTACGCCGCCTTTCTTTGGCCGGCTTCACGCTCCATCGCGGCGATGCGCTGGTTGGACGCTTCGACGAAGGCCAGCGCTTCGTCGATGGCGGCGTTGGCTTGCGCCGTGGTTTTGTTCATCTGCTCGATCATGTTTTCAAGCAGCTTTTCGTCCTCGGAAGGGCGAAACGCCATCGCGGCGCGGCGAAAGTATTCGCCCATCGACACGCCTGCGTCTTTTGCCATTCCGGCGATCTGGCTCTTTTCGGCGGGCGTCACCAGCACCGGGATTCGTTGAGTGGCGGTAGTCAATTCAATCTCCTCATGTTCATGGTCAGCACATGTGCAGCATAGCGCAACACAAGGCACGGATCAAGGGATCGAGCAATCCGCGGCGCGCGAGCCTTGCCATCGACGCGCGTCCGCGGCGATGCGTTCCGCCAGCGCGGCAAGCAGGCGCTGCTGCCCGAGGACCAGTTCAGGGTAGCCGCCCGGGGCGGAGGTTTCAAACTGGCCGCCGCACAGCAGGCGGGCATCGGCGGCCTCGCCGGCAAAGCCCAAGGCCCAGTCGGCGTCGAGGCGGACTTTCCGGCCAGGCCAGGCGTCGAGGCGGCGAAGCTCGACTTTCACCCGCAAAACGGGCTGGCGCGCCGGTTTGGCGAGACCGGCGGCGTCCCGCGTTTCCAGGCGGGACGCCAGTTCGGCCGACAGCGCGTTGCGCAATTCCTCGCCCAGCGGCCCGGCCCAGCGCTCGCCGTCGAGCACGGTGACGCCGGTCAAGCCTTGGCGCACGACCAGTTGCGGCTGGTCCAGCGCGGCCGGAACGCCGACGGCGAGGACTTCGATCAGGAAGCCGGAAGCGCCTCGATCGGCCGAGGGGCTTTCCAGCGCCGGGAGCAGGGTGTGATAGCGCACCGGAGGGGAGGCGCAGGCGACCAAGGCCAGCGCAAGGACGGCCATGCCGGCGCGCGTCAGCCATCCTCGTGTCCGCGTCCCCGCGGCAGGGCGGGCCGGGATCGGGCCGTGAAGGATCGGGCGGTTCATGGGGATGGCTCCTGCCTCGTGTCCGGCGCGGGCGGCTGTGTCCGCGATTCGTCCGCGGCCTCGGCGTGGTCTGGCGGACGACCGCGCAACAAGGATTCCGGGTTGCGTCCGAGCAGGTCGGCCAAGGCGCGCAGGGAACGGGCGGCGCGTTGCACTTCCCGCAGCGTCTGCACGAGATCGTGTTGCAGCGGCGCGTCCTCGGCCAGCATTCCTCCCGCCGCGCCCAGGGTCTGCTGCGCGCTGGACAGGGTTTGCTGCGCGCCGCGCAAGGTTTTTGCGGTTTCCGGCAACACCTGCCCGTCGATTTGCCCGAGCGTCCTGTTCAGGGTCCGCAGCGTGACGTCCAGATCCGCCAGCGCGGTGTCGAGTTTCTTGCCGATGGCTTCGAATGGCAGCTTGTCGATCTTGCCGACGATGCTGGCGATCTGCTCCTGCAAATGGTCGAGGCCGCCGCTGGCGGTCGGCAGCGTCAGCGGACGCGCCGACTCGTCGAACGCGACCTTCGGCGCGTTGGGGACGTATTCGATCGAGACGTAGAGCTGCCCGGTCAGCAGGTTGGCGGAGCGGACCTGCGCGCGCAGGCCGTGCGCGACCATGTCGCCCAGGAAGCGGGCGATCTGCCGTTGCGGATCGACGTCCGGTTTTTGCAGTTTTTTCAGTACGCGGCCCAGCCGTTGGGGATACAACAGGGCGCCGACCACGGTGAGAAAGCGGCGTCCGTCCTCGTCGTAATCGAGCGTGATCGACACCACCTGGCCGAGGTTTACGCCCGAAAACAGCACCGGAGCGCCGATGGACAGGCCCTGCAGCGGCTGCGGGAAGTGCAGCCGGACAAACTGCGCCGCTCCGTCGGGCGGCGCCATCGCGGTCGCCTGGTCGTCGGCCAGGACGAAGTTCGCGTCCCCGGACACGGGATCGCCGGGGTCGTGCTCGGGCGTAGCGAAGGCGATTCCGCCCGAGACGATCGTGGCGATGGACTGCGCCTTGAGCTTGAGTCCTTCCGCTCCGAGCGAGACATCCACGCCGCTGGCGTTCCAGAAGCGGGTGCTGGTGGTGACGAAGCGGTCGTAAGGCGCGTCGACGAAGATTTGCAGCCGGACGTTTTTGCCGTCTTCATCGAGCCGATACGAGGCCACGCGGCCGACCTGGACGCGCCGGTAATACACCGGCGAGCCGATGTCCAGGGAACCCAGGTCGGCGGCGCGCAGGGCAAAGGAGCGGCCGGGCGTGTCGCCGGCCACGGTGGGCGGGGCTTCCAGGCCGGTGAAGCTTCTGCTGGTGGTGGCGGAAGATCCGCGGTCGACGCCGATGTAGGCGCCCGAGAGCAGGGTGTCGACGCCCGATATGCCGCCGGCGCCGATGCGCGGGCGCACGACCCAGAAGCGCGTGTCCGCGCGGGTCAGGTTTTCCATCTTTTTATCCAGCGAAATCGTGGCGACGACACGCGAGCCATCCTCGTTCAGCGTGATTCCGGAGACCATGCCCACGGTCACATCCTTGAACTTGACCGGCGTCCTGCCGGCTTCCAGTCCAGCCGCCGTGCGAAAGCTGACGGAGATTTCCGGGCCGATCGACAGCCAGGCATGAACCAGCATCGACAGCCCGATCATCGCCGCCACCGCCGGCACCAGCCAGATCAGCGAAACATGCCAGCGGCGGCGGATGACCGTGGGATCGCCGGGTTCGGGCAATTGATCGGATTCCCTGTCCATTTGACATCCTTAGCCGCCTGAAGGGGTGGAGTTCCTGCTATGACGTCTGAAATGGCCTGGCCGTTCCAGACCGCCTCGGCGGCTTCCTGCTTCACCGAATGGCCTGACTGCGCACGCTCTCCACAGGCTGCGGCGCGCCATCTTTTTCCCGCCCGTCTCAAGCCGCTCCTTTTGCAAGGCCAGCGCCTTGCTGAAAACGAATCGGCACGAACCCGCAAAGCAGCGCATGGCGCGCGCCTGTCCGCCGTTGGGCATCGATTCGTACTTGAAGGCTGGCAGTCCTTGCATGGGCGACATGATACATTTTACATTTGGGCCATGCGTAATGAAACCGGTGTTCGGCATGGCTTTCGACATGACGGAAATTCCAAGCAACGGGTAACTGGATAAGCGAGAAAATCATGAGCATCGTGCAAGTGTGGGAACACCCTGGACAGACCGCCGGCCCCGCGCCGCTGGTTTCCGTCATCATCCCCACCATGAACCGCCTGGAACTGCTGGGCGTGGCGTTGGAGAGCCTATGCCGGCAAACGTTCAAGGATTTCGAGGTGGTGATCGTCAACGACGCCGGGGAAAGCCCCTTGCCCGCCATCGAACCCTTCGCCGAACGCCTGGAGATTCTCTACCTCAGCCATGAAGCGAACAAAGGGGTGTCGGGCGCAAGAAATACGGGCATCCGCAATGCGCGCGGACATTACATCGCTTATCTCGACGACGACGATATCTGTTACGAGGAGCATCTGGAGGCGATGGTCAACACGATCCGGCAGAGCTATGCCACCGTGGTTTATGCCGACGTCAACATCGCCCTGCAACGCGAAGAAAATGGCCGTTTCGTGACCTACACCAGGTGGGTGCATTCGGTTGATTTCGATCCCTACGAGCTGTTGCGGAAGAACTTCATCCTGATGCTGTGCGTCATGCACGAAAAGCGTTGCATAGATGAAGTCGGTTATTTCCGCGAAAACCTCAAGGGGCTGGAGGACTGGGATTTCTTGATGCGCATGTCCCGTTTCTACACTTTCATGCACCTGCCTTTCATCTCCAGCGAATACGTCTCGCGGATCGGGGGCGACACCCTGGGGCAGGACAAGGAAACGATGAGCACGACCAAGGTGTACCTGCGCCGGATCGGGAAATGGCTGGCGCAAATCCCGCGCGTCGAGGAACTGCGCGCCCGCCTCGCTGATGCCATCGTTCTGTGCCGCGCGCCGGAAGCGGCGTATGGGCTTTCCGTGATCGTTCATATGACGGCGCCCACCCTCGGCGCCTGTTTCGAGGCGCTGGGAAACGCCTTGCCCGATCCCGGGCACACCGAAATCATCCTCATCGCCGATGGCGATGCCGGCCTGGCGCAGACGTTGGCCGAATTGCTGGCCGAATTCGCCGCCGGACAAATGACGCTGATCGAACATCCACGCCCGGTGGGCCGCACGCTGGCGCACAACCACGCCGCCGGGCTGGCGCGTGGCGAACGCCTGTTGTTCCTCTCCCCGGAGGCCGCGCCCGCGGCCGAAGCCATCGCCAGCATGTTGGCGGTAAGCGACGAACACGGCGGCAAGGCCATCGTCGCCTCCCGCCTGGTGCGCGCCGGCGCCGAAACGGAAAATTGCTGTGGCGGGCGCGTCGATGCGGCGGGTGAAATACATATCGTGCGCGTAACGGAGCCGGATGCCGGCGCCCGCGCCGCGAACTGGATGCGGGTCGATTGCGCGCCAGCGGCCTGCCTGTTGGTTCCCGCCGAGGTGTTTGCCGCCCTGGACGGTTTCCGCCCAAGGTATGCCCCGGTGTTTTTCGAGGATGCCGATTTCTGCCTGCGTGCCCGTGACCAAGCCGGCATCCCCACCTTGTGCGCACTGCAGGCGTCCGCCGTCCTGCAAGCGGCAGCCCCGTCGGAAATCGACAGACCGGAAGCGCGCGTCAATGCCGTGACTTTCGCCGCCGATTGGGGCAGGCCGCCCGACCCGATTCATTCACCCCCACTCCCTTCCCCCGAATGGGCCGCGCCTTTCCGCCTGCCCGCCGTCCCAGTGGACGCCACGCCTTTTCCCGCGCCGGGCCGTTTCGAGCCGCTGCTGCCACCCGGAGCGTTCGATGGCCCAGTGCTGTGGGCAAGCGGGAGTCTCACCGCCGGCGGCGTGGAAGCTCAGCTCATCGCCGCGGCGTCCCTGCTTGGCAAAATCCTGAAACCCCATTTGCTCTGCCAGGCATTGCCGGACAAAGACAGCACTTTTCCCCTTGAACAGGCCCAAGCCCTGTTCGGGCAAATCCATGAATTGGACAACCGCATTCCATACCTGGAAAGCTTTCTGGTCGACGCCCGCCCGCGGGTGCGGCGGCTTTTCGGCGAGCTTGGCGGCTTCGCCGGTCTATGCGCCGCGTTCACCGCCTTTTACGCCGCCCTGCGCCCGAAAGCCGTGCACGTCTGGAATTCCGATCATCTCTGGATGTCACTGGGCGCGATCCTGGCCGGCGTGCCACACGTCATCGTCCGCTGTGGCTCGTTCAATCCATCCCAGCGCTACAAAGCCGGCATGGAAAGTATCGACGACACGCTCGCCGCGCAGGCATTTGCCTTTCTGCTCGGCGCGCCCGGCGTGCGAATCATCGCCAATACCACGGCGGTACGCGACGACTACGCGGCGTGGCTGGGAATCGAACGCACGCAAATACGCCTTGCGCCCAATGTTTTCATCCCCGGCGACGGGCATGGGAGCGCACAGCGGGCCATGGCGATGCGCGCCGCGTGGAGCATCCCCCCGGACGCCCCGATCGTCGGCGGCCTGTTTCGTTTCACCGCGCTCGAAGATCCCGAACTCTGCCTCAAGGCGGCGGAACGCGTCCTGCTTGCCCGCGCGGACGTCTACGCCGTGATCGGCGGCGACGGCCCCTTGTATGCCGCGCTCGCCCGCGCGGCGAAAAACAGCCCGGTCTCGGACAGGCTGCTGCTGCCGGGCAAGATCGACGACGCGCTGGCATTCCACGCCATGTGCTCCGTCCATCTCGATACCTCGCGCCTTGAAGGCTCGTGCCACTCGGTGATGGAAGCGCAATACCACCAAATCCCGGTCGTCGGCATCGACTGCGGCGGCGTTGCCGACATCGTGGAAAACGGCAAGACCGGCTGGCTCGTGGCCGAGCGCACACCGGACGCGCTCGCCGAGCGTCTGCTGTTCGTCCTCGACCATCCGGACTGGGCGGAACGAGCCGGTCAGGCGGGCAAGGAAAAAATCCTGCGGGCGTTCTCGCCCGAACACACAGGGCAATGCCTGCTGGATATTTACCGCGATCTGGGCCTGTTGCTGCCGGACAACGACGTTTTCCATCCCGGCGCGGATCACAGCTTCCCGCCGGTAGAAACGGAATTCCTCTGGAACGGCCTCAAATGCGGGGATTCCTGTCTTTCCGCGTCGGCATACAAAGCGTTCCGGGATTTCATTCGCGCGGCCGGAGTGAAATCGATTCTCGAATTCGGGGCAGGATACACAACGGTTTTTTTCCGGCAGAACGTAGAAAAACAAATCGCCATCGAGGGCTGGAACGGCCCCTGGCTCGATTTCGCGCGCTCGCGCGGCGGCGACGTGCGGGTGCTTCCCTTCTCGCCGCAAAGCGGTTTCAACGAAAGCGCCGTGGCTGCCGCCGCCGCGGAAGTGTTCGCCGGGGGCGGAGAATCGCTCGTGTTCATCGACTCGCCACCCGGAACCCATGACCGGGAACGGGTGATGGAGCAAGGCGTGCGGCTCGCGCCGCATGCCGACTATTACGTTTTCCATCATTCGGCCAGAGATGCCGAACTCGTAGACCGCCTCGCAAATCGGCTCGGCCTGAAGGTCGTCCGCCATTTCCCATCGCGGCGCGGCCTGAGCTTTCTCGGGCGAAAAGCAGTGCGCTTTCACCACGCCCCGCCCCACGGGCAGGCAAGCCTCGAAAAAATGCGCTTTTCCGTGCGTTGCCTCGACCCGCAACGACACCGCGACGGGCGGAACGAAATCCACATCGAACTGCGCAATGCCGGCGAAACCGTCATTGCGTGCGGCGACAACGGCGATTTATGCTTCACCGCGCACTTTTTCCACATGGACGACAGCACGCTCGCGCTGGACCTTCCCCGTTACGTATTGCCCACCGACCTCGAACCGGGTGACGGCGTTTCGTTCTGGATGACGCTTCCCCATGACCCCACCCCCATCTGGGCGCTCGAATTCGATCTGCTGCATGAAGGCAAACATTACTGGTCTCAACGCACCGGCAGCTCGCGTCCGCGCATCGCGCTTTTCGACCGGGGCAAGGTGAAATCGGAATTTCTGGCGAACGCCATCTTGTCCTTCACTCGCGGCGACAACACCGCCGCCCTGGACGGCCTGGAGGCCGCGGCGCAGGCCGACCCGGCAAATCCCCTCATTTATGTATACCGCGCGCTGCTCGCGGCCCGTGCCGCACAAGTGGAAGAAGCGCGGGCATTCATCGCCCGCGCGCGGGAGCTATCTCCCGATCGCCCCGATTTCCTCGCCGCCGTCGGCGAGGAATTCCTGAACGCTGACCTGCCCGCCGAAGCCTTGCGCTATCTGGAACCCGCCATCCAGGCCGATCCCGGCATGCTCGCCGCCTATCCCGCGCTGGCCGAGGCGATGCGCCTCACCGGCCGCCGGGAAGAAGCGCTCAACCTGCTGCAATGCGCCGCCGCGTTCCCTTCCGATGTGCAGGAGAAAATTATCCACCTGCTGTCGCAATGGCAGGCGGAAGGATGAGAGTCATCGTATTTCAACCCAGGGACCGCGCTAGACCGCCGATTGTCAAGACGAGTCCAAGGTGGCTGCATAGGATCAGGGAGCCGGCGGGCTGGTGGGAGGTGTTCGGCGGTTTTGCGCTAGGGAAGGCCGGTTGGGTTTCCTGGGAGCGCGGGGCTCCGGCCCGTTTGGGCGTTAGCGCAAAACCGTTGGCGCACCCCGTAGGGCGGGAAAGCGCAGCGCCGCCCCCCCGGGGGGGTCTCCGGCGGCGCCGCCCCCCCCTCTTTTATCCCCCGTTCTTTGATTCGTGCGACGCGTTCCGCCGTCACGAGGCCCGGCGGGAGGCGCCGCGCTTTTCCGCCCTACCGAACCGTCGCGGTTTTCACGCACACTGGTCGACTTCACGTTCATGGAGAGCGTGCGATGCCCCTGAGGAGCGCGGGGCACCAGCCCCGCTTTCGAATAACGCCATGGCACCGCCACCGCTGTTGCGGGGCTGGTGCCCCGCGCTCCCAGAGGCGGTTCCACAATGGGCTTGTGTAAGATACCTGTGTTCCGAATCGCAGGGCGGATGCTGTTCAGAGGACTGATGACAGTCTGCTTACCGGGCGCTTCGCGCCCGCAAATATTACTGTCTTCCGTCCTCTGTCCTCTGTCCTCCGAACTGTGGAAAATCGCAATTGCCCCTGGCGGGATTCACCGGTATTTTGATGAGCCGCGAGCGCCGCCGCGGGGGCGTGGCCTGTTCCGTGTCCGCTCGCCGGTTTGCCGCCGGATGTATAATCCTGGAAACAATACTATGTTCGTTGGCGATTTCCGTTGTATTCACGGCCTGTGGCGCGTCATTGCCTGAGCGCGGCGACGCGGTTTTTTTTATCCTTTTGTGACGAGAGAAAAATGAGCGAATCCCGTATCCAGAACGCCGCCCTGCGCGGCAAGATCGTGTCGGCGGACGAAGCCGCCGCCTTCATCCATCCCGGCGACAACGTCGGCGTGAGCGGCTTTACCGGCTCGGGCCATCCCAAGGAAGTGCCGCAGGCGCTCGCCCGCCGCATCGCCGCCGCCACCGGGCGCGGCGAGAGCTTCCGCGTCGGCGTCTGGACCGGCGCGTCCACCGCGCCCGAACTCGACGGCGTGCTCTTCGGCGTCAATGGCGGCTCCATGCGCCTGCCGTATCAATCCGACCCCGAATGCCGCAAGCGCATCAATTCGGGCGACGCCTGGTACATCGACGCGCACCTCTCGCACGTCGCGCAGAACGCCGCCTGGGGGCATTACGGCAAGCTGGACGTCGCCCTGATCGAAGTCGTCGGCATCCTCGAAGACGGCCGTCTCGTACCCTCGACCTCGGTGGGCAACAATCCGACCTGGCTGGAACTGGCCGACCGGGTGATCCTCGAAGTCAATTCCGGCCTGAATGCCAAGCTCGAAGGCATGCACGACATCTACACCGTCGCCTTGCCGCCGCACCGGCAGGCGATTCCGATCGCCCGGGCCGACGACCGCATCGGCGACCCCTATTTGCGCGTCGATCTGGACAAGGTCGTCGCCGTGGTCGAAACCGACTGTCCCGACCGCGACACCAAGTTCTCCGAACCCGACGAGAATTCCCGCCGCATCGCCGGGCACATCCTCGAATTCCTCCAGTACGAAGTGAAAAAGGGCCGCATTCCCGCCAACCTGCTGCCGCTGCAATCGGGCGTCGGCAACGTCGCCAACGCGGTGATGGCCGGCCTCAACGACGGCCCCTACGAAAACCTCACCGCCTACACCGAAGTGCTCCAGGACGGCATGCTCGACATGATCCGTTCCGGCAAGCTGGTCTACGCCTCGTCCACCGCGGTCTCGCTCTCCAAGGAAGCGCTGGCCGACTTCAACGCCAATCTCGACATCTACCGCAAGCGCATCATCCTGCGCCCGCAGGAGATCAGCAACCATCCGGAAATCGCCCGCCGCTTGGGCGTCATCTCGATGAACGGCATGCTCGAAGCCGACATCTACGGCAACGTCAATTCCACCCACGTGCTCGGCTCGAAGATGATGAACGGCATCGGCGGCTCGGGCGACTTCGCGCGCAACGCCTATCTGTCGATCTTCATGACCCCGTCGCTGGCCAAGAACGGCGCGCTGTCCTGCGTCGTGCCGATGGTCTCGCACGTCGACCACACCGAGCACGACGTGCAGGTGCTCGTCACCGAGCATGGCCTGGCCGACCTGCGCGGCCTCGCCCCGCGCCAGCGCGCCAAATTGGTGATCGAGAAATGCGCCGATCCCAAGTTCCGCCCCGCGCTCGCCGATTACCTCGCCCGCGCGGAAAAAGGCGCCAACGGCCAGCAAACCCCCCACCTGCTCGGCGAAGCCTACGACTGGCACCTGCGCGCGCTGCGCGGCGAGTCGATGTAGGTTTCAG
>JAISQQ010000319.1 GCA_031274075.1 Accumulibacter sp. | reverse complement strand
TGGCGCGCATCAGGCAGGTCGCTCCGGCCAGCGTGGTCAGGAAAACCATTTTGTCCCACATCGCCTGGACGATGTCGCCGCTCAGTGAAAAATCGAATCCCGACGCGGCCAATATCCCGGACGCCGTTTCGAGCGCCGGCGGAACCGCGCCGTCGAGCGCGCCGAGGATCATGCCGTGCGCCTGGTTCAGGTGGCGGACGCCGCCATCCGCTTCCAGCGCCGCCGAAATCTGCGCTACGCCGCCGAGCACCCGGCCGCTGCCAAAGCGCGCGGCGAGCGCGTCGATGTGGCGCACGCCGTTGAGCAGCGGCGCGATGAGACTCCGCTCGCCGACCGCGGGCGCGATCGCGTCCATCGCCGAGGCGAGGTCGTAGGCTTTGCAGGACACGATGATGAGATCGAAAACCTCGTTCAATCGATCCTGCGTGAGAACCTTGGGCGTGATCCGCAGATCGCCGAACGGGCTGGTCACGCGCAATCCGTGGCGCATCTGCGCCGCCCGCCCCGGCCGGACGAGAAAGGTGACGTCGCCGCCCGCGGCGTGGATCCTGGCGCCGAAATAAGCGCCGATGGCTCCGGCTCCCAATATAAGCAAACGCATCGTCTTCTCCCCGATCGATCCTGCCCGCCGCCACGGCGCGCTTTGGGAAGCTAGTATATACTTCCACGTCCGGGTTTATGGTGTTCCGCCACCCATCTCGCCAGCCATGTCCGACACCGCCCTCGCCCCGCCCAGTGAATACGAAATCGCCACCCTGGGCCAGATTTTCACGCCGCAAATAATCGTCGACTGCATGTTGACGCTGGTGCGCAACCAGGGGCGCGTGCTCGAACCCGCTTGCGGCGACGGCGTGTTTCTCAAGCATTTTCCGGACGCGCTGGGCATCGAGATCGATCCCCGCCACGCGCCGCCGGGCGCCGAGGTGATGAATTTCTTCGAGCTGCCGGAAGACGAACGCTTCGCCACGATCATCGGCAATCCGCCCTACGTCCGCTACCAGGACATTTCACCGGGAACGCGGCGCCTGGCGCGCAAGACGGTGCTCGACCGGCGGGCCAACCTCTACCTTTTCTTCATCGAAAAGTGCCTGCGTCATCTCGATCCGGGCGGCGAGCTGATCTTCATCACCCCGCGCGACCTGCTCAAGGCCACCTCCGCCGTGCCGCTCAACCGGCTGCTTCACGCCGCGGGAACGATCACCGACTTCATCGACCTGGGCGACACGCACCTGTTCGACGAGGTGACGCCCAACTGCGCCATCTGGCGCTTCCAGAAGGGCGAGATGTCCCGCCACGCGCGCTACGCGGCGCTCGACCAGGGCCAGGGGGCGGACGGACTGCGGCTGCCGCTGTGGGAAAAGCGGCGCTTCGTCGAGGCGGGCGGGCATCTCTTGTTTACGCGCCACGCCTACGCGCTGCATCTGTCGGACATCGCCTTCGTCAAGGTGGGCGCCGTTTCCGGGGCGGACGCGATCTACACCAGCGGCGTCCACGGCAACCGGGACTTCGTCTGCTCGACGACCGCCGCCGACGGCAAGACGCGGCGCATGATCTGGTGCGAACCCGGCGAACCGCCGCCGGCGCCGGCGGCGCTCGCGCCGCACAAGCGGCGGCTGATCGCCCGCCGCATCCGCCATTTCGACGAAACGAACTGGTGGCAGTGGGGCCGCGGCTACTACCAGTCGGACCTGCCGCGGGTCTACGTCAATAACAAGACGCGGCGGCCGGCGCCTTTTTTCGTACACGACTGCCCGCACTACGACGGTTCGGTGCTGGCGATCTTCCCCCGGAATCCCGCCGTGGACGCGCGGGCCTTGGCGTCCGCGCTCAATCGGGTAGACTGGCAGGATCTCGGTTTCATCTGCGATGGCCGTTTCCTGTTCACCCAGCGCAGCCTGGAACAAACCCTCCTGCCCGGAGTCTTCCGCTCTTTCCTGCCGGAAAACGGGAAGTCCTGGTGGAAAAAGCTCAAAGAACTGATCTGACCGCGAAGCGGCGGCCGGAAACGCCGGGGCGGCCGTTTTTCCGCCGTTCGGCAACGATTGGAGAACGACGATGGTTCCTCGCCTGACCACGGCCCTGACCGGCCCCCTGCTCGAACTCGAACGCAAGTTCATCGACGCCGCGCCGGAAATAGAGCGCTGGCTGCGCGGCAAATGGCAGGAGCACACCCCGCCCTTCTATGGCTCGGTCGATCTGCGCAACGCCGGATTCAAGCTGGCGCCGGTGGACATGAACCTGTTTCCCGGCGGCTTCAACAATCTCAATCCGGCCTTCCTGCCGCTGTGCGTGCAGGCCGCGATGACGGCGATCGACAGCATCTGCCCGGTCGCCCGGCGGCTCCTGCTGATTCCCGAGAATCACACGCGCAACCTCTTCTATCTGCAAAACGTCGCCCAACTGGTCACCTTCCTGCGCATGACCGGGCTGAACGTGCGCGTCGGCTCGCTGCTCTCGGAAATCCAACAGCCGACGCCGCTCGAGCTGCCCAACGGCGCCTCGCTGCTGCTCGAACCCCTGGTGCGCAGCTATTACCGGCTCGGACTCGCCGACTTCGACCCCTGCGCCATCCTGCTCAACAACGACCTCTCCGCGGGCGTCCCGGAGATTTTGCAAAATCTCAGCGAACAGTTCGTGCTGCCGCCGCTGCACGCCGGCTGGGCGGTGCGCCGCAAATCCAATCACTTCGCCGCCTACGACGAAGTCGCCGGCGAGTTCGCCCAGATCGTCGGCATCGACCCGTGGCGGATCAACCCGTATTTCGGCGTCTGCGGCGACCTCAACTTCAACGACCGGCAGGGCGAGGACCGCCTGAGCGCCGAAATCGACGCGGTGCTGGTCAAGATGCGCGAGAAATACCGGCAATACGGCATCGAGGAAACGCCCTACGTGGTGGTCAAGGCCGACGCGGGCACCTACGGCATGGGGGTGATGACGGTCAAGGACGCCTCCGAGATCGTCGGGCTGAACCGCCGCCAACGCAACAAGATGTCGGTGATCAAGGAAGGCCTGAACGTCACCCAGGTGATCATCCAGGAAGGCGTGCATACGCGCGAGCGCGTCGGCGACGGCGTCGCCGAGCCGGTGGTCTACATGATCGACCGCTACGTCGTCGGCGGCTTCTACCGGGTGCACGCCGAGCGCGGCAAGGACGAAAACCTCAACGCGCCGGGCATGCATTTCGAGCCGCTGGCCTTCGAGACCAGTTGCTGCCTGCCGGACCTCTGCCAGACGCCGGACGCCCCGCCGAACCGCTTCTACGCCTACGGCGTCGTCGCCCGCCTGGCGCTGCTCGCGGCCTCGCTCGAACTCGAACGCACCGCGCCCGAAAGCTGATCCCAGATAAATCCCAATGATGAATCCCCAGGAGAACCCGCCCATGCGCATCGCCTTCATCGTCGACCCGCTCGACCACCTGAAAGCCTACAAGGATTCCAGCGTCGCCATGATGCGCGCGGCGCAGGCCGCCGGACACACGGTCTTCGCCATCTTGCAGCCGTCGCTCACCTGGACGACGGAACGCGGCGTGTGCGGAGAGGCCACGCGCATAAAGCTGCTGACCAGCGATCACCCCTGGTGCGAGGAAGGCGCGAGCGCAATCGAACCCTTGCGCGATTTCGCCGCGGTGATCATGCGCAAGGATCCGCCCTTCGACATGGAATACGTCACCAGCACCTGGCTCTTGGAGCGCGCCGAGGTCGAGGGCGCGCGCGTCTTCAACAGCCCGCGCGCGCTGCGCGACCACTCGGAAAAATTCTCCGTCGCCGAATTCGCGCGGTTCACCGTGCCCACGCTGGTCGCGCGCGACGCGGCGAGGCTCGGCGAATTCATCGGCGCGCAGCGCGACGCGATCCTGAAACCGCTCGACGGCATGGGCGGCATCGGCGTGTTCCGCGTGCGCGAGGACGACCCCAACCGCAACGTGATCATCGAGACGCTGACGCACGACGGGCAGCGCACGATCATGGCGCAGCGCTTCATTCCCGAAATCGTCGACGGCGACAAGCGCATCCTGATCGTCGGCGGCGAAGTCGTCCCCTATTGCCTCGCCCGCATCCCGATGGCCGGCGAGACGCGCGGCAACCTGGCCGTCGGCGGACGCGGCGAAGCGCGGCCACTCACCCCGCGCGACTTCGAGATCGCCGAGGCGCTGGCGCCGGTATTCGCCGAGCGGGGAATGCTCTTCGTCGGCATCGACGTGATCGGCGACTGGCTGACCGAAATCAACCTCACCAGCCCGACCTGCATGGCCGAGATCAAGCAACAGACCGGCTTCGACGCCGCCGGCCTGTTCATTCGCAAGATTGAAGAAGCTTGCGGTTCAGATGTCGGATGACAGGGATCGGATGACAGTAAAGTTTCCGGGCGCGAAGCGCCTGCAAGACGACAGCCCCCTCCCCTTCAAGGGAGGTATCAGAGATCAGGGATCAGCGAGTGCAGTACAGGAGATTGGTGGGCTTCGCAAGCTCAGCCCAACCTACGCTTGCTGTCGCGCCGAAATTAAAAGGAACAAACACGTGGATTTCCATTCCCTTATACCGAAGGCGAAGCCTTCGCTGACCGGTCTGATCCCTGATTCCTGTCCTCTGATCCCTGAATCCCGTCCCGTCATTCCGGCGCAAGCCGGAATCCAGGAATTCGAGCCCGTATGGCCCGCATAGGTTGGGGTGAGACAAGCGAACCCCAACGTTGGAATAGATGATTGATATGCCATGTGTTGGGGTTCGCTTCGCTTACCCCAACCTATACGCGCTGCCCTCTATAATCCCCGGAATGTGGTTCGGCGGGGTGAAAAGCAGGTGAATTCTGGGTTTTGAACAATGGAAAATGACAATGATGAGGAAATGAAATGTCTCCGACCTCTTTATCTCATGATGATTCAACGCAGCAGGTAAAAGTTTTCCTGGTACAAGTTTTCCTGTTTATTGTCGTGTGGAGTATAACTTTTTTCTTTTTGAGAAATCAAAGGGCGATGATGGTATATCCTCAGGCATGTGCTTTTCTGATCACACACGAAATCCCACTTGTTCTAAGTGCTGCTGTTCGTTACGGAATTTGTGCTTCATTTTTACCGGCGTTTATTGGTGCGTTCATAAGAGGATATCGGTCGGTCAAGGAAAGTTGTATGACAAATATTCTTCTTTTCATGTTGTTTGTTGCTTATGCTTCTATTATGGAATACACTTTCCCAAGTATTTCTCTTGATTATAGACAATGGGTTGTGATGGACTCTGTCTTTTTTGCGTTTGCCGTCCCTATAGGCAGTATTTTGGGATACATTTCCGCAATACCATTTTCTTTGTTAAAATAAAAATAATAGAAATAATAGGGGACAGACCACGATTAAATTTTGGAATTAATCGTGGCCTGTCCTCCATTATTCCCCGTCCCCTATTATTCCCTGCCTGAAAAGGCGCGAGAAGAAGTGAAAAGAGGCGGCGTTGCAAAAAGAATCCCATCCTGCTGAAACCCGCTTCGTTCCGGGACTGTTCCTGAATCCGCGAGCGCTTGCCGCGGCGAGCTGTTTGGGCGTCGCCGTTTTCCTGTCGATCGTGTT
>JAISQQ010000318.1 GCA_031274075.1 Accumulibacter sp. | reverse complement strand
AAAAGCGGGGCGGGTGCCCCGCGCTCCCAGGGAAAATCGCAAACATCACAGGCGTCGGGAACCGTGACCGCCGGGGAAAAAAAACGGGCGCCGAAGCGCCCATTTTGGGTTTCTACAGGAAATAACCCGGATTAGAACTTGTGGTTGAGGCCCACGGCAAAACCGGTCTGATTTTCGCCATTGGCGCCAACCTGTGCTTGATTACGATTGATGCTCGCACCGATATTATCCTGGTTGGAAAGACGAGTCAGGTAGGTGTACACCGTGGTGCGCTTGGACAACGCATGCTGATAACCAATGCTCAAGCCTCTCGATTTGGTCTCGTCGATATCGGTCTTGTATTGTGCAGCTTCGATCTGCACGCTGCCCGCGGCGCTGACGGGAATGCCCACGCCCAAGGAGAAGTAAGTCTTCTTCAGGTCGAACGACCAGTAATCATCCTTTTCACGGATGTAATTGGCGAACAGCTTGACGACCTTGAAGTCATACGAACCACCAATCGCCCACGCCTTGTTGCTGCCATCACCTACCATACCCGTAGATGCAGCATCGTCATCCAGAACGGCTTGATAGATGGCCGTCAAATACAGCGGGCCATTGGCGTACTTGACAGCCAAACCGAGCCGGCTGCCATCGTTCGACGCATCGCCAAAGCTGTCACGGACTTGATTTTGTGTATCGGGATGGAAGGCATAGATCCCCCGGAACTGGAAACCCGAGTAGTTCGGAGATTCGTAGGCGATCGAGTTATTCCAGCGCGAACCGTTGCCGGTTTGCAGTGTCCTGAACTGACCAATAAGATAGTTCGAGATGTTCACCGAGGTAACGCTGTTCGACGACGTTCCGCCGAGCCACGAACCGGACGGAGCATATTGACGGCCCAAGGTCACGCTGCCGAACTTGCCAGACAGGCCGACGAAGGTCTGGCGATGATTGTTGAACCCTGCGCCCTGACCTTCACTGAGGTTCAAACCGAATTCGACCGTGAAGATCGCCTTCAGGCCATTGCCCAAAGCTTCCTCACCCCGGAATCCGATACGCGAACCTTGCAGACCGACATCGCCGCCGTCCTGAAGGCCGCTGTACTTGTTGCCATCAGAAGTAGCATAGTTGTAGCCGATATCGGCCACGCCATAGACCGTAACATTGGACTGCGCGAAGGCAGCGCCCGAAACCAGTCCGGCAACCGCCAGTGCGATGATTTTCTTCTGCATCGAAAACTCCTCTCCGGGACCGGCCAAGCCCGGAGAGAAGGATTCCTTTGCATGGAAAGGAAAGCAGTTGAAGCGTTTTCCGGCGCACGGCGCGCGGGCGGTCGGGCACGACGAATAAGGCGGTTTTGGGAGTGCTTTCGGGCTATTTTATCGCCGGAACCTTGAGATAAACATCGGCGCGTCGTCCCTTTGATCGCCGGGACCCAGTGCGTTCCTCAAACTCCTGTGCCTCAAACTCCTGGATTCCGGCTTTCGCCGGAATGACGGCTCCAGAGGCTTGAACCTTGAGAAGCTGGGCGGTTTCTCCGAAACCGCCGCCCGGCGCGCTCGGAGATCGCGCCCTACCCTGGATGCCGCCGCCCGG
Source organism: Accumulibacter sp. (assembly GCA_031274075.1). Lineage (GTDB taxonomy): Bacteria > Pseudomonadota > Gammaproteobacteria > Burkholderiales > Rhodocyclaceae > Propionivibrio. The sequence goes on along the minus strand of JAISQQ010000318.1, from coordinate 4,479 downwards.
CGCGCTCGGAGATCGCGCCCTACCTTGGATGATCCATCTGCTTCTCAAACGTCTTTCTGACTTCTAAAACAGCTTCTGAAAGGCAAATGTGGTCGCCCTGGACTCGTCATGACAACTTGAATATCAACGATTCCATTCAACCACTTACGACATCCGCGTAGGCGATAGCCCTGGGACAGTAATATCCGCGGGTGCGAAGCGCCCGGTAACCGATCTGACACCTGACACCTGACACCTGACACCTGAACCGCCGTAAAAGCAAGTAAAATGTGCGTCTGTCGCGTCTTTTCCACGTCTTGCCAAAAAAGCCTCGCATGCTCACATTTCAGGAAGTCATTCTGCGTCTCCAGGGTTTCTGGGACAAACAGGGGTGCGCGCTGCTCCAGCCTTACGACATCGAGGTCGGGGCGGGCACCTTTCATACCGCCACCTTCCTGCGCGCCATCGGCCCGGAACCGTGGAACGCCGCCTACGTGCAGCCTTCGCGCCGTCCGAAGGATGGCCGCTACGGCGAAAACCCGAACCGCCTGCAGCATTACTACCAGTATCAGGTGGTGCTCAAGCCCTCGCCCGACGATATCCAGGATCTTTACCTGCAATCGCTCGAAGCGCTCGGCTTCAGGCTCCGGGAGCACGACGTCCGTTTCGTCGAGGACGATTGGGAATCGCCGACGCTCGGCGCCTGGGGACTCGGCTGGGAGGTCTGGCTCGACGGCATGGAAATCACCCAGTTTACCTATTTCCAGGAAGTCGGTTCGCTGGTCTGCAAGCCGGTGCTCGGCGAAATCACCTACGGCCTCGAACGCTTGGCGATGTACCTGCAAGGCGTGGAAAACGTCTATGACCTGGTTTGGGCCGAAGCCGGGGGCCAGCGCCTGACCTACGGCGACGTTTATCATCAGAACGAAGTCGAGCAGTCGAAGTACAACTTCGAGCACGCGAACGTCGACCTGCTCTTCCGCCACTTCGCCGACCACGAGGCGGAGGCCGGGCGCCTGATCGGAATCAGGCTGGCGCTGCCGGCCTACGAGCAGGTGATGAAGTGTTCGCACTGTTTCAACCTGCTGGACGCGCGCGGCGCCATCTCGGTCACCGAGCGCGCCGCCTACATCGGCCGCGTGCGCGTGCTGGCGCGCGAGGTCGCGCAGTCGTATCACGATTCCCGCGAGGCGCTCGGATTCCCGATGCGCGGGCGCGCCGCCGGGGGGAAATGACATGAGCACCGCTATCGCGTCTTCTTCCGCGCCTTCCGCCAACTCCTCCACCAACTCCTCCACCAACTCTTCCGCCCCGGCCACCCTGCTGGTCGAACTCCTGACCGAGGAACTGCCGCCGAAGGCGCTCGCGCGCCTGGGCGAAGTCTTCGCCCGGCAGATCCACGCCGGCCTGTCCGAGCGCGGCCTCGTTCCCGCCGGACAGGCTTGCCACTGGTTCGCCACTCCCCGGCGCCTGGCTGTCCAGGTTCCGGGGACGCTGGCCGCCGCGCCCGACGCCGTGGCGCTCGAAAAAATCATGCCGGTTTCGGTCGCGCTCGACGCCGATGGCCAGCCGACGCCCGCGCTCAGGAAAAAGCTCGCCGCCAAGGGCATCCCCGTCGCCGCCGTGGCGGCGTTCGAGAAACGCATCGACGGCAAGTCCGAAACCTTCTTCCACAAGGCCAGCGTGCCGGGCGCGAAGCTCGACGAGGCGCTGCCGGGCCTGGTCGCCGAGGCGCTGAAGAAGCTGCCGATCCCGAAGCTCATGCGCTGGGGCGATTCCGACCGCCAGTTCGTGCGTCCGGTGCACGGCCTGGTGATGCTGCACGGCGAGCGCGTCGTTCCCGGCGAGGCGCTCGGCCTGGCCAGCGGCCGTCTCACGCGCGGCCACCGCTTCCTGTCCTCGGGCGAGATCGCCATCGGCCACGCCGACGCCTACGCCGACGCGCTCGAAACGCAGGGCAGGGTGGTCGCCGGCTTCGCCGAGCGCCGCGCCCGGATCGCCGCGCAGCTCGAGGCCAAGGCCAGTGAATTGAACGCCACGATCGATCCGTCGGAGGATCTGCTCGACGAAGTCACCGCGCTGGTCGAATGGCCGGTGGTCTATGTCGGCGAATTCGAGGCCGAATACCTCGATATTCCGCAGGAATGCCTGATCCTGACCATGCGGCAGAACCAGAAATACTTCCCGCTGCTCGACGCCGCAAAGAAGCTGCTCAACAAGTTCCTGATCGTCTCCAACATGCAAGTCGACGATCCCCGGCACATCGTCGGCGGCAACGCCCGCGTGGTGCGCCCGCGTCTGGCCGACGCCCGCTTCTTCTACGACCAGGACCGCGGGACGCCGCTCGCTTCCCGCCTGCCGAGGCTCGGCAAGGTCGTTTATCACAACCGCTTGGGATCGGTGCTGCGGCGCGTCGACCGTCTCGAAGCGCTGGCGCGCGGGATCGCCGCGCGCCTCGCGCCCGACGCCGGGCGGGTGGCCGCCGCCGGGCGGGCGGCGCGCCTGGCCAAGGCCGACCTGGTCACCGGGATGGTCGGCGAATTCCCCGAACTGCAGGGTGTCATGGGCCGCTACTACGCGCTCCACGACGGCGAGGACGCGCGCGTGGCCGATGCCGTCCGCGGCCACTATCAGCCGCGTTTCGCCGGCGACGCGCTGCCGCAAGGCTCTATCGCCTGCGCGCTGGCGCTGGCCGACAGGCTCGACGCGCTGGCCGGCTTCTTCGGCATCGGCCAGATTCCGACCGGCGACAAGGACCCCTTTGGCCTGCGCCGCGCCGCGCTCGGCGTGCTGCGCATCCTGATGGAAACGCCGCTGCCGCTCGATCTTGGCGACCTGATCGTCGACGCGCAGGCCGGCTTCGCCGACGGTGTATTGACGCAGCCGCCCGCCGCGCCTTTATACGATTTCATGATCGAGCGCCTGCGTGGCCTGCTCAGGGACGCCGGCCACGCGCCGGACGCCATCGAGTCCATCCTCGTCCAGCGCCCGCGGCGCATCGACCTCGTTCCGCCGCGGCTGGCGGCGGTGCGCGATTTCCTGCGCCTGCCGGACGCGCTGGCGCTGGCGGCGGCCAACAAGCGCATCGGCAACATTCTCAAGAAGGCCGAAGGCGGCCTGCCCGCGCCCGACGCCGCGCTGCTGCGCGAGAGCGCCGAGCAGGCGCTGTTCGAGCGCGTCGCCCGGCTCGCGCCGGTGGTCGAATCGCGTGTGGCCGGCGAAGACTATGCCGAAGCGCTGAAGGCGCTCGCCTCGGTGCGCGCCGAGGTCGACCGCTTTTTCGACGAGGTGATGGTCAACGTCGACGATCCGGCGCTGCGCGCCAACCGCCTGGGACTGCTCGAGGCGCTGTTCGGCCTGCTCAACGCGGTCGCCGACATTTCGCGGCTGGGCGTATGAAACTGGTCATTCTCGACCGCGACGGCGTGATCAACCACGACTCGGACCGCTTCATCAAGTCGCCGGCGGAATGGAAGCCGATCGACGGCAGCCTGGAAGCCATCGCCCGGCTGACCCAGGCGGGCTACCGGGTGGTGGTCGCCTCGAACCAGTCGGGGATCGACCGCGGCATCTTCGACATGGATACGCTGAACACCATCCACGACAAGATGCACCGCGCCGTCAAGGCCGCCGGGGGACGGATCGACGCGATCTTCTATTGCCCGCACTCCTCCGACTCGAACTGCGATTGCCGCAAACCCAAGCCCGGCATGTTCGAGCGCATCGCCGGCTGCTTCAACACCGACCTCGCCGAGGTTCCCGCCGTCGGCGATTCGCTGCGCGACCTGCAGGCGGCCGTCGCCGCCGGCGCGCGGCCGGTGCTGGTGCTCACCGGCCGCGGCCAGGATACGCTGCAAACGGGCGGCCTCCCGGAGGAAACGCAAGTCTTCGACGATCTCGCGGCGGCCGCCGAGCATATCCTGAAATCATGACCGCGCCGTTCCGCTCCGCCCTGTTCCTTCTTCTCGCCGTCCTGATCACCGTTCCCGCCGGGCTGCTGGTCACGCTCGCCGTGGCGCTGCCGATGCGCTGGCGCTTTCGCCTCATTGCCGCGTGGCGCGCGCTGTTCATGGCGCTTTGCGCGCGCGTGCTGGGGCTGCGCTACCGCGTGCTCGGGCGCGAAAACATCCCGGCGACGCCGTCGGTCGTCCTGTCCAAGCACCAGTCCGCCTGGGAAACGGTCGGCCTGCAGGAAATATTCCCGCCGCAGGTCTTCGTGCTCAAGCGTTCGCTGCTGCTGATCCCCTTCCTGGGCTGGGCCTTCGCCGCCGTGAAGATGATCTCGATCGACCGCAAGGCCGGCAAGAACGCGCTGAAGCAGGTGGAAAAGCAGGGCATCGAACGCCTGCGCGCCGGCTACTGGGTCGTCGTTTTCCCCGAGGGGACGCGCATTCCGCCCGGCGAGCGCCGCCGCTTCAAGGCCGGCGGCGCCGCGCTCGCCGTCTCCGCGGGCGTCCCGGCGGTTCCCGTGGCGCACGACGCCGGCGAGTTCTGGCCCCG
>JAISQQ010000415.1 GCA_031274075.1 Accumulibacter sp. | reverse complement strand
CGCGTCGGGAAAGCGGTGCTTCAGGTCATGGACGACGGGAAGGTTGTGGATGACGTCGCCCAGGGACGAGGTCTTGACCAACAGGATGCGCATTGACGGGTGGAATGGGGTGGAATGGGGTGGAATGGGGTGGAATGGGATGGAATGGGGTGGAATGGACAGGCTCGTGGAAGGGCGTATTATACGTTCCCCTTTTTGCTGGTTTTTTTGCTTTCCCGGACGATCTTCCGCGCGGCTTCATCATCATCATCATCGCCTTGCTGCTGCCGTTCCTCACGCCGTCATGCGTCTTTCTCCGATCCCGATCGCGGTGCGCCCGGCCTTTTCGAGCCGCTGCGCCATGACGCTGTGGGAATTGCGGGAATGTATTTTGATGAAAATAGAATGAATACGAGCTTTTCTTCGTTGTCCAGAGTCCCCATCCGATGATCACCCATTTGCTGGTGAAACGCGCGCTGGTCCTGGCGCACGACTTCGTCGCCGTCGCCGTCTGCTGGCTGCTGGCCTACTGGCTGCGTTTCAACCTGTCGATTCCAGCGCTCTACCTGGAAAGCGCCTGGCATACCCTGCCCCTGATCTTCATCATCCACCTGCCGGCCTTCTGGTTCTTCGGCCTGTACCGCGGCATCTGGCGCTACGCCAGCATGATGGACATGCGCCGCATCGTCATGGCCGTGGGAGTCGCGGCGGTCATGGTCACGGCGGCGGTCTACATGGCCCGCCTGGAGCAGATACCGCGCACGGTGCTGATTCTCCATCCGATCCTCCTGGTGCTGGCCATGGGCGGTGGCCGTTTCAGCTATCGCGCCTGGCGCAACCGGGCCTTGTACGGGCGCGTGATGCTGGCCGGCGAGCCGGTGCTGGTGCTCGGATCGGGCGACGCCGCCGACCGCCTGCTCCGGGAACTGGCGCATTCGCCCGATTGGTGCGTGGTCGGCCTGCTCAGTACGGACGCGCGGCGCGTTGGCCAGGAATTGCAGGGCGTGAAGATTCTCGGTCCGCACGAGGATCTGTCGGCCTGGGCGGAAAAGCTGTCGGTCAGGCGGGCGATCGTGGCCATGCCCGAAGCCTCGCCGCGCCGCCGCCGCCACGCCATGACGCTTGCGGTCCAGGCTGGATTGTCGGTGATGACCGTGCCGAGTCTCGAGGACATGCTGGCCGGCAAAGTGGCCGTGTCCAAAATACGCCAGGTGCAATTGGAGGATCTGCTCGACCGCGAGCCGGTACAGCTCGACGACGCCGGCCTGCATGCGTGGCTGGACGGTCAGGCCGTGCTGGTGACCGGGGCCGGAGGATCGATCGGTTCCGAACTGGCGCGCCAGCTCGCCGGATTCGAGCCGCAGCTGCTGATTCTGCTGGACGTTTCCGAGTACGCGCTGTACCGCGTGGAACAGGAATTCCGCAGGGTGTATCCGCGGGTCGCCTGCGCATTCATCGTGGGCGACGTGAGGGACGCGCCCTGGCTCGACCGGATTTTTTCGCTGTACCGGCCGTCGGCGGTGTTCCACGCCGCCGCCTACAAGCACGTGCCCTTGATGGAGGGCGAGAACGCCTGGCAGGCGGTGCAGAACAACGTGGTCGGATCGATGCGCCTGGCCGAGGCTGCGCGCCGTTACGCGAGCGACAAGTTCGTCCTGGTGTCCACCGACAAGGCGGTCAACCCGACCAGCGTCATGGGCGCTTCCAAGCGTCTGGCCGAACGCGTGCTGGCGGCGATGCCGCGGCAGGGCGGAGACGGCGGAACGCGCTTCATCACCGTGCGTTTCGGCAACGTACTGGGCAGCAACGGCTCGGTGATTCCCGCCTTCCGCGAGCAGATCGCGCGCGGCGGCCCGGTGACGGTCACGCACCCGGAAATCATCCGCTATTTCATGCTCATCCCGGAAGCGGCGCAACTGGTGCTGCAGGCCGGGCTGATGGGCCAGGGCGGCGAGATTTTCGTGCTCGAAATGGGCGAGCCGATGCGCATCGTCGATCTGGCGCGCGACATGATCCGCCTGTCCGGTTTCACCGAGGACGAGATCCCGATCGAGTTCATCGGCTTGCGCCCAGGCGAGAAGCTTTACGAGGAACTGCTGACCTGCGACGAGCGCACGCTGCCCACGCCGCATCCCAAGCTGCGCGTGGCGCTGGCCGAGGAAGCGCCCGACGCCGGATGGCGGCGCGAACTTGAAGACTGGCTGCGGGAACCCGCGCCCGAGGCGCGCGCCGATCTCAAGCGGCGCCTGCGCCGCTTCGTTCCCGAATACGCTCCGCAACTGGACGGTTGCCCGCCAACGGCAAATCGCGGAGAGCACGAAGAAGGGGAAAAGCCTTGAAAAATCGTCTCTGAAAAAACATGGCCACCTACGCGATCGGAGATATCCAGGGCTGTTTCGCCTCGTTCATGCGGCTGCTCGAACGCTGCCGCTTCGATCCGGCCGTTGATCGCCTGTGGCTGGTCGGCGACCTGGTCAACCGCGGGCCGCGTTCGCTCGAAACCTTGCGTTTCGTGAAAGAACTCGGCGACTCGGCCATCGCCGTGCTGGGGAATCACGACCTGTCGCTGCTCCTGGCCGCCGAAGGTTTCGGCCGGCGCGGCAAGGGCGATACCTTCGACGATGTCCTGCAGACGCCGGATCGCGACGAACTCTTGTCCTGGCTGCGTCATCGGCGCCTGTGCCACGTGGAAAACGCCCATTGCCTGGTGCATGCCGGCCTGTTGCCGCAATGGACGGCCACCGACGCCCAGGCGCTGGCGGGCGAGGTCGAATCGGCGCTGGCGGCGCCGGACTGGCGGGAATTCATGGCCAGGCTGTGGGGCAGCGAACCCGCCGGCTGGAGCGACGGGCTGAGCGGCTGGCCGCGCCTGCGCGTGATCGTCAACGCCATGACGCGGCTGCGTTTCTGCACCCCGGACGGGGTCATGGAATTTCACGCCAAGGGCGGCGTCGACAGCGCGCCGCCCGGCTGTGTGCCGTGGTTCGAGACGCCCGCCCGGCGCAGCGCCGGTACGACGCTGGTGACCGGGCATTGGTCGGCGCTCGGGCTGAAGATCCTGCCGAATCTCCTGGCGCTCGATTCCGGATGCGTGTGGGGAGGGCCGCTGACGGCGGTCAGGCTGGAAGATCGGGCGATATTCCAGGTAGCTTGCGCGGACAAGCCAAGCCGAGCCGGGTAGCGATCGCCTCGCGGGCCGCCCGCGACACCTCGCGGCGCGTCTGGCCTTCCGTCGCCAGCGGAGGGAGCGGCGTCAGGCGCGCGCTCAGCGAACGGCAGGCGAGGATCGCGGCGAAACAGCGCGGCAGGGTGACGTCGGCGAACGACGGCGCAGCGCTGGGCTGGCC
>JAISQQ010000288.1 GCA_031274075.1 Accumulibacter sp. | reverse complement strand
CCCACCACGGTCGCCGAACGGACGTTCGACTCGAAGCGGTAGAGCGAGTAGGAAATCCACAGCGGCACGACTTGCGGAATGACGCCAAAAACGATTTCCTGCAAGGCGCTGGCTCCGGTGGCGCGCACGCCTTCCACCGGGCCGGGGTCTATGGCTTCCACCGCTTCGGCGAAGAGCTTGGCCAATACGCCGGTGGTATGCACGAAGAGCGCCAGCACGCCGGGAAACGGCCCCAGGCCGACCGCGGCGACGAAAATCATGGCGAACACCATTTCGTTGATCGAGCGCAGGGCGTCCATCACGCGGCGCACCGGGTGGCGTATCCACCACGGCGCGATGTTCTCGGCGCTCGACAATCCCAGCGGAATGGCGCAGACGATGGCCAGCAGGGTGCCCCAGACGGCGATATGGAAGGTCACCAGCATTTCTTCCAGATAGAACCGCCACTGCCTGAAATCGGGCGGAAAAAAATCCTTCGCCAGGGTCACGATATTGCCGGCGTCATGGACCAGGTTCCCCGGCGCCATTTCCGCGCCCCGCCACGACCAGGCCAGCACGCCCAGGAAAAGTCCCCAGCAGAAAAGCCTGAACCAGTGTTCCCTGGGGCCGGGGCCGGTATTTTCCATTTGCGGGAACGGGAATCGGGTGACGACCGCCATGTCGATTGCCGTTATTTCCGCGCCAGTTCCAGATCCTTCATGCGCCGGTCGAGTTTGGCCAGTTCGGCGTTGATCTCATTGAGACGCTCATTCTTCTCTTTTTCCGAGAGGCTTCCATCCGCCTTGACCGTGGCCTGTTGCTTGAAAAGTTCGAGCTGGCGAATCGGCAGCAACTGGTCGTCGTTGGAAACCCGGAACGGCGCCCATTGCAGGGCTTCCAGCTTTTTCTTTTCTTCCGCGTTCTTGCCGTAGCCGAAAAGGAAATCCTTCAGGGTTTTCTGGGTCCCGGCGTCGAGATTCTTCCGTATGACCAAGGGATCGGAAGGAATCAGCGGCGATTTCCAGATGACCTTCAATTGCTGGAATTTATCCGGCGCGGTGATTTTCAGGCGATCCAGGTTTTCCGTGTTGTTGGTGGCGATATCGACGTGCTTGTTGGCCACCGCGAGGGCATTGGCCTCGTGATTGGCGTTCAGGGTGCGCTTGAAAATCTGCTTGGGGTCTACGCCATTTTGCGCGAACACATAATAACCGGGCACCAGGAAACCGGAAGTCGAATTCGGGTCGCCATTGCCGAAGCTGATCTCCCTGGCGTTTTTCAGCACCTCTTCCACGGAAGTGTAGGGGCTGTCCTTGTGCGCCAGCAGCACGCTCCAGTAACCGGCGTCTCCGTTGGCGGCGACGGTTTGCGCGATGACTTCCGCGCCGGCGCGATCCACCGCTTCCATGGCCGCCTTATTGCCCATCCAGGCGATGTCCACCTTGTCGAAACGTATGCCCTGGATGATTCCGGCATAATCGGAAGCGAAAAACGCATTGACCTTGAAACCCGTCTGGCGGCTCATGTCCGCGAGGAAGGGATCCCATATGTTGCGCAGGTTCGATGAACTTTCCGTGGAAATGATGCCGAAGTTGATCTCCTTTTGCGTTTGCGCCGCCGCGGGAAGCGCCAGGCAAAAACAGAGGACGCCGAGTATGTTCAAAGCGTTCAAAGCTCTTTTGAAAAAATCACGCATGATGTTCACCTTCTCCTTGTAAAAAAGCCGGTCAGGCCAAACGGGATGCCGTCCGCAGGACGGCGGCTTGCAAACCGGCGTCCGGGCTGGCGGAAATCTCATTCGCATGAATGCCGATTGCCGCCGTTTCGGCGCCGTAAATCCTGGCCAGATGCGCGTCGTCCAAGGACAGCGTCGGCCCGTTGTAGTGGATGCGGCCCTGTTTCAGGGCCACGGTGCGCGGACAATAGCGGCGGGCGTAGTCGACCTGATGCAGCGACACGAGCACCGTGGTCTTGTCCTGGGCGTTGATCTCGGAGAGCAGCTCCATGACCTTGCGCGCCGACTCCGGGTCCAGGGAAGCGACGGGCTCATCCGCCAGGATGATTTCGGCCCGTTGCGTGAGCGCCCGCGCGATGGCCACGCGCTGCTGCTGCCCTCCGGAGAGGGTCGAGGCCCGCCGCTCGGCGTATTCCGCCATGCCGACGCGCTCCAGCGCATGCAGCGCCTGCTGGCGCTCGGCGCTGGAAAACAAGCCGCAGACGCCGCGCCAGCGCGGAATCCTGCCCAGGGAACCGATGAGCACGTTGTTCATCACGCTCATGCGCCCCACCAGGTTGAACTGCTGAAAGATGTAGCCGATTCCCGAACGGTATTGCCGCACGCTGCGGTGCAGGCGTCCGCCGCGCTGAATGCTGTTGCCCAGCACATCGACATGACTCGAATCCTCATGGCTTGAATCCTTTTTCCGCGCACCGCCGTCACCGCGCGTCAGGCCGGAAAGATGCCGCAGAAGCGTGGATTTTCCCGACCCCGAGGAACCGATCAGCGCCACCATTTCGCCCCGCTCGATGTTCAGCGACAGATCGAACAGAACCTGCCTGGAACCGAAACTCTTGTTCAGTTCGGACACATGAACCACATTGGCTTGCATCGCTGCCGTCTCCCATGAATGGCGCCACGGAGCGACAGCCTACGGAGCTTTTGTTGCAAACAAATGACAGTCCATGAATTTTCGGCGAACCGTGGAAACGCCCGATCGTAGGGCGGGAAAGTGCAGCGCCTCCCGCCGGTCCTTTTTGCGGCGCAACGCGCCGCACGATTCAAAGGCCGTCGAATAATAGAAGCGGCGGCTGCGCCGCCGGAAAGAACGACCGGCGGGAGGCGCTTCGCTTTCCCGCCCTACGGGTCAGGGATCAGGGATCAGATGTCAGTATTCTTGCGGGCGGGAAAGCACCCGGCAAGCGCTAGAGGGATGCGGGACGAAGGCCGCTATACTAGCGAAAAATCGTCTTGTTCCAGGGTCGATGTTTCAATCCACGTCCGGTAGACCGTACCAAAGCACGAAAAGGGCTTACACCCCTTCCGCGCGGGATTATCCGCTAAGGAGGAGGTTTCCATCCGGAGGCTGTTTTTGATGAACTCACGCCGAAAACACCTTTCGCTTCGTCCGTCGCCGCTCGCCGCGCTGGCCGTCCTCGCCGCGCTGGCGGCGTCCCGGGCCGACGCCGCCGGGACGGCCGACCCTTTCGGCACGGAAGCCCTCGCCCCGCCCCCTCCCCTGCTCGCGGCGCCCGCCAGGAGCGGTTTCGTACCGTGTCAGCCCTTGCCGTCCGGCGCGGTTTACGGTGTCCTGGAGGTGGTCGACCAAGCGCTTTGCCGCCACCCGCAAACACACGAAGCCTGGGCCAGCGCCCACGCGCAGGCCGCCGAACTCGGCGTGGCGCGCGCCGCCTACCTGCCCGGCCTCGACGCCAGCGTGGCGGTGTCCCGCCAGCGCACGGACGGCGACGCCGCGAACCCGCGCAGCGCCTCGCTGACGCTCTCCTGGCTGCTCTACGATTCCGGCGCGCGCGACGCCAGCCTCGAAGCCGCGCGCCAACTGCTCGTCGCCGCGGCGGGAACGCTCGACGCGACGGTGCAGACGGTTTTTCTCGCGGCCTTGCAGGCCTACTACAACGCCCAGGCCGCCCGCGCCGCGCTGGACGCGGCGCAGGAATCGGAAAAGGCCAGCCTGGAGAGCCTGACGGCGGCGGAAACGCGCTACCGCATCGGCGCGGCGACGCCGGCCGACCGCTTGCAGGCAAAGACGGCGTGGTCGCAGGCGGTGTTCGACCGCGTCAAGGCCGAGGGAACGCTCAGGACGGCGCAGGGCGTCCTGGCCGACGTCATGGGCTTCGACGCCGGGACGCCGCTTGCCCTCGACGCCATTCCCGACGCCGCGCCCGGCGCGGCCTTCGAGCGCGACGTCGAGGCGCTGATCGCCGAGGCGCGCCGCCGGCGTCCCGACCTGCGGGCGGCGGAAGCCCGCTTCCGCGCGGCCCAGGCCAATATCGGCCAGGCGCGCGCCGCCGGCCGGCCAACCCTGTCGCTCTCCGCCGGCCCGGGCTGGCAGGACAACGGCTCGATCAGCAGCAAGGGCCAGTCGATCGGGCTGACGCTGACGCTGCCCCTGTTTTCCGGATACGAGACGACGTACCGCGTGCGCGCCGCCGAAGCCCGCGCCGAGGCGGCCCACGCCCAGCGCGAGGCGCTTCGCCAGCAGGTCGCGCTGGAGGTGTGGACGAACTACCAGAACCTCGTCACCGCCACGCAATCGATCCGCACCGCCGCCGACCTGCTGTCTTCCGCCGAACAGTCGGAGCGCGTCGCGCTGGGCCGCTACAAGGCCGGCGCGGGCGCCATCCTCGACGTGCTCAACGCGCAGAGCGCGCTGGCCTCGGCCCGCGTGCAGCGCATCCAGGCCGCCCTCGACTGGTCCGTCTCGCGCGGCGCGCTGGCCCGGGCCGTGGGCGCCCTCGACCATCGCCTGCTGATCCCCGCTGATACCAGAGGACAGAAGACAGAGGACAGGGGACAGTAAAGTTTCCGGCGGCTTTGCCGCCGCAAGAATTACTGTCCTCTGTCCCCTTAACCCCCCACCCAATGGACGATCCGTCCGTCCGGCTGCGCTTCCGTGCTCCAGCTGATCTTTTCGTCCCACGAGCGGCCGGGATGGCGGTCGAAGCTGATGACCCAGCCTTCTTTGGCGCCGCAGGCGGCCATGTAGTCCAATATCTGTTCCAGGCTTTCCGCTTTCGGCCGGCCAGCCAGCTTGACTTCGATCGGGTAGGCTTTTTTTCCGTATTTGACGCAGATGTCGACCCGGCCTCTTCCCAGGGCGAATTCCCGTTCGATCTGCGCGCCGCCGTTCACCACCCGTTGCAGGAAGGCTTGCAGGATGAGGTGCGGCGCGGCTTCCTTGTAGTCGTAGCGCTCGATCCAGGCGTCCGCGTTTTCTCGCCAGAACTGCTGGAAGGTTTTGAGGAGTTCGGTCATGTCGAGCGTTTGGCCGTCCATCCAGCGATTGGCCAGGGTCGGCGGCAGTTCGTCGTGGGTGCGCGCGTTGAGCGTCCGCGCCATGACGTCGCGGTAGATCGGGTTGGCCGGCCGCAGG
>JAISQQ010000260.1 GCA_031274075.1 Accumulibacter sp. | reverse complement strand
AAAAGCGGTTTCCCGCCTGGTCGCGCTGTCGGAAGACGAACAAACGCGGCTCTTGGCCGAATCCCGCGAGAAACTGCAACGGGACATTGCCGCGCGGGAATACGCGGCGGAGGAAAGGGGGGTGGAGCGGGGACTAGAGCGAGGCCGGGAAGAAGGCCGGGAAGAAGGCCGGGAGGAAGGTTGGGAGAAAGCGCAGCTCGTCATCGCCCGCAAGCTTCTTGGCTTGGGCCTGTCGATCGATGAGATCGTGAAAGCGACGGAACTTTCCCCGGACGCCATCCGAACCCTTCACTGACGGCCAGCGTAGTTTGGGCTGAAGGCGATGAAGTCCAACAATTTGTCAAATGCAATCGCCTTGGGACTTCCGAGGGGGCGGCCAGGTGTTCATGAAGATCGCGCAATCGTCCCGCGCCGCCGGGCGAAGGCCAGCAGCAGGAACGAAACACCCACCGCCAGTCCGTTGCCCCAGCGCACGAAGGGCGTGCTGCCGGCGTAGGCCTGGACGTCGCCGGTCAGCGCGGCGCGGGTGAAGGGGGGGAGCGCGGCCTGGACGGCGCCGTCCGCGCCGATGATCGCGGTGATGCCGGTGTTGGTGACGCTCAGGATCATGCGGCCGGTTTCCAGCGCGCGCATGCGGGCGATCTGCAAGTGCTGCGCCGGGGCCAGCGAATCGCCGAACCAGGCCATGTTGGAGAGGTTGAGCAACAAGGTGGCGTCGGGCAGGGCGCGGATGATCTCTTCGCCGAAGGCGTCTTCGTAGCAGATGTTGACGGCGATTTTCTGCTCGTCGATGAGGAAGGGCGCTTGCGTTTTCTCTCCCGGCGTGAAGCTGGACATCGGGATGTACGCGAGATCCAGGAACCAGGCAAAGCCCGGCGGGACGAACTCGCCGAAGGGCACCAGGTGCGATTTTTCGTAGCGCTGTTCTCCCGAGACGCCGAGGCTGACGGCGCTGTTGGCGTAGCGCGACCAGTCGCCGGTGACCACGCCGAACAAGAGGTCGCCGTCCTGCCGCGCGGCGAGCTGGCCCATCGCTTCGAGGTAGTCTTCGGGCACGTCGCCGAGGAACATCGGCAGCGCGGCTTCCGGCAGCACGGTCAGCCGCGCCGGGTGGTCGCGCATCAGGTAGTAGTAGGCGAGCAGCGATTCCGTGAGCTTTTCGGGAAGCCATTTGTCGTCCTGGGCGATGTTGCCCTGCAGCAGCGCGACGCGCGTCGTCTTGCCCTGCGGCGCGGTCCATTCGCGCCCGGAGAGCGCGGCGCCGGCCAGTATGACGGCGGCCAGCGCGAGGGCGGCGAGGGCCGCCGCGGGGCGCGTCTCTTGCTGGTGCCCGCTGAGCGCGATCTCCGCGAGCAAGGCCCCGCTGAGCGCGCTGAGGAGCGATACGCCGTAGACCCCGGCGATCGGGGCGAAGCCGGCCAGCGGGCTGGGCGGCGTTTGCGCATAGCCGGCGGCCAGCCAGGGAAAGCCGGTGAGAACCCAGCCGCGCAGCCATTCGGCGAGCGTCCACAGCGCGGCGAAGACGAGGGCGCGCCGCCAACCGGTGGGTGGCGCGAGGCGCGTGAACAGCGCGCCGGCCAGCGCCGGGTAAAGCGCCATGGCGGCGCAGAACAGCAGCGTGGCGAAGGCCGCGAGCGGCAGCGGCATGCCGCCGAAGGTGCCCAGGCTGACGAAGATCCAGGAGACGCCGGCGAGAAAGCCGCCCAGCCCGAACAGCCCGCCGAGGAGCGCGCCCTCGCGGGCGGGAGCCTGCCTGTCCGCCGCCGCGCCGAGCAGCGCGTACAGGCCGCCGAGCGTCAGCCAGAGGACGGGAAACGCGCCGAACGGGGCAAAGGCGGTGACGCTCGCCGCGCCGAGCGCGAGCGGCAGGGCGATGGCGCGGCACCGGGGAACGGATTCAGCCCGCCGCATCCGGCATCGGCGAACGGGTGACGAGCAGGGTGTACAGGCGCCGGCTGTCGGCGCGCAGGACGATGAAGCGCAAGCCGTCGATGCCGATCTCCTCCTTGCGCCGCGGCACCCGTCCGAGGCGGTTGAGGACGAGGCCGCCGACGGTGTCGCAGTCCTGGTCGCTGAAGTGGGTGCCGAACGCGGCGTTGAAATCCTCGATGGCCGTCTGCGCCTTGACGCGGTAGCGGCCGAACGGGTCTTCGCGGATGTTGTCCTCGGTGGCGTCGAAATCGTATTCGTCCTCGATGTCGCCGACGATCTGTTCGAGCACGTCCTCGATGGTCACCAAGCCGCTCACGCCGGCGTACTCGTCGATGACGATCGCCATATGGTTGCGCGAGACGCGGAATTCGCGCAGCAACACGTTCAGCCGCTTCGATTCGGGGATGAAGACCACCGGGTGCAGCCAGTCGCGCAGCCGGAACGAGCCGTCCCGGGGGACGCGCAGCAAGTCCTTGGCCAGCAGGATGCCGGTCACGTTGTCGCGCTTGTCCTCGATGACCGGGAAACGCGAATGCGCGGTGCGGTTGACCTGTGCGACGATCTCGTCCAGCGAATCCTCGATGTCGACGACTTCCATTTTCGCCCGCGGCACCATAACCTCGCGCACCACGATTTCCGAGGCGGCGAGCGCGCCTTCGGTGATCGACAGCGCGTCGGCGTCGAGCAGCTCGCGTTCGTGGGCGGAATGCAGCAACTGGATCAGTTGCTCGCGATCCTCCGGCTCGCGCAAAAGCAGCGAGGAGAGGCGTTCGAAGAAGGTCGGCGGTGTGGGTTCCATTTTTCCGGTGGGCAGGCGCGAGTCGCGCTAGTGGTCCTGATCCTGATCCTGGTCGTGATAGGGATCGGCGAAGCCCAGCGAGGCCAGCAGGGCGCGTTCCCTGTTTTCCATCTGGAGCGCCGCGTCTTCTCCGCTTTCGTGATCGTAGCCCAAAAGGTGCAGCAGGCCGTGCACGATCAGGTGGGCGTGATGCGCTTCTGGCGTCTTGCCCTGTTCCGCGGCCTCGCGGGCGGCCACCGGGGCGCAGACGACGAGATCGCCCTGTAGCCGGGGTTCGCTTTCATAGGCGAAGGAGAGCACGTTGGTCGGATAGTCCTTGCCGCGATACTCGCGGTTGAGCGCCCGGCCTTCGTCGGCGTCGACGAAGCGGACGGCGATCTGGCCGCCGCGCCGGCCATCGGCGTCGAGCGCCGCGCGCGCCCAGGCGCGGACGCGCTCGCGCGCGGGAAGTCCGTCGGCCCGGCTGGCGTATTGCACGGCCAGATCGAGGCGTTTACTTGTGGCCGCCGCGCTCATTCTTTTCTTCCAGCGCGGCGTGCGCCTCGTAGGCCGAGACGATGCGCGCTACCAGCGGATGGCGGACGACGTCTTCCTTCTGGAACTCGGTGAAGGCGATGCCGCGCACTTCCTTCAATATCCTGCGCGCCTCGACGAGGCCGCTCTTCTGGCCGCGCTGCAGGTCGATCTGGGTGACGTCGCCGGTCACCACCGCCCGGGCGCCGATGCCGATGCGGGTGAGGAACATCTTCATCTGTTCGGGCGTCGTGTTCTGCGCCTCGTCGAGAATGATGAAGGCATGATTCAGGGTGCGCCCGCGCATGTACGCCAGCGGGGCGATCTCGATCGCGCCGCGCTCGAACAGGCGGCCGACCTTGTCGAAGCCCATCAGGTCGTAGAGCGCGTCGTAGAGCGGGCGCAGGTAAGGATCGACCTTGTGCGCCAGGTCGCCGGGCAGGAAGCCTAAGCGCTCGCCGGCTTCCACCGCCGGGCGGGTGAGCACGATGCGTTGCACCAGTTCGCGCTCGAAGGCATCGACGGCGGAGGCCACCGCCAGGTAGGTCTTGCCGGTGCCCGCCGGGCCGGTACCGAAGGTGATGTCGTGCTCCTGGATTTGCCGGAGATACTCGACCTGGCGCGGCGTGCGCCCGTGCAGTTCGGTCTTGCGCGTGATCAGCGCCGGCGCGCCGTCGCCGGAGGCGATGGTATTGACGGTCTTGCTGGCGGCCTTGCTGGCCGGGCGGTTGGCGATCTCGATCAGGCCGAGCTGGATTTCGTCGACGGAAAGCGCGTTCTTCGCGCGCGCGTAGAACATGCGCAAGGCTTCCGCCGCCCGGGCGATCCCTTCTTTCTCGCCGCGCAGCGTGAAACGCTCGCCCCGGCGGGCGATGGCGATGTCGAAGGCGGTCTCGATCTGGCGCAGGTTCTCGTCGAGAACGCCGCAGAGATTGGCCAGTTGGCTGTTGTCGAGGGGCGACAGGGAAAGCTCGGCGGCGCGCGGCTTGAGCTTGGCGGCGGTGGGGTTGACGCCCGTGGCGGCGGTTTTCGGAGGCATGGTTCACGACTCCCGGGTCAGGATTTCGCCGCGCAGCGAATGCGGCATGGCCGCGGTGACGCGCACGTCGACGAAACGCTTCAGCAGCCGGGCGCTGCCCGCGAAATTGACCACGCGGTTGTTGTCGGCGCGCCCGGCGAGTTCGTTTCCGTCCTTCTTCGAGCGGCCTTCGACGAGCACGCGCTGCACCGTGCCGACCATCGCCCGCGAAACGGCCTGCGCCAGTTCCTCGATGCGCCGCTGGAGGCGCGCCAGGCGTTCGAGATGAACCTCGCGCGGCGTGTCGTCGGCCAGCCCGGCGGCGGGCGTTCCGGGACGGGGGCTGTAGAGGAACGAGAACGAGGCGTCGAAGCCGACCTCGTCGATCAGTTTCATCGTCTTCTCGAAATCCTCGGCCGTCTCGCCGGGGAAGCCGACGATGAAATCCGACGACAGCGAAATATCCGGCCGGGCGGCGCGCAGTCTGCGCGCCAGGCTCTTGTATTCGAGCGCCGTGTAGCCGCGCTTCATCGCCGCCAGCACGCGGTCCGAACCCGACTGCACGGGCAGGTGCAGGTGCGAGACGAGTTTCGGCACGCGCGTGTAAACGTCGATCAGGCGCTGCGTCAGCTCGCGCGGATGCGAGGTGGTGTAGCGGATGCGCTCGATGCCGGGAATCGCGGCGATGTACTCGATGAGCAGCGCGAGATCGGCCTTCTCGTCCGTCGCGCCCAGGGCGCCGCGGTAGGCATTGACGTTCTGGCCGAGCAGCGTGACCTCGCCCACGCCCTGGGCGGCGAGACCGGCCACTTCGGTCAGCACGTCGTCGAACGGGCGCGAGACCTCGCCGCCGCGCGTGTAGGGAACGATGCAATAGCTACAGAACTTGCCGCAACCCTCCATGATCGAGACGAAGGCCGCGGCGTTCTCGACCCGGGCCGGCGGCAGATCGTCGAATTTTTCGATCTCCGGAAAGGAAACGTCGACCTGCGGCCGGCCGGAACGCTCTCGCTCGGCGATCATCTGCGGCAGGCGGTGCAGCGTCTGCGGCCCGAAGACGACGTCGACGTGCGGCGCGCGGGCGACGATGGCCTGGCCTTCCTGGCTGGCGACGCAGCCGCCGACGCCGATGATCAGGCCCGGCCTCGCCTGCTTCAGCGGACGCACGCGGCCGAGATCGTGAAACACGCGCTCCTGCGCCTTCTCGCGCACCGAGCAGGTGTTGAAAAGAATGATGTCGGCGTCCTCGGGCCGCCCGGTCCTGACGATGTTCCCGGAAGCGGCAAGCACGTCGGCCATCTTGTCCGAATCGTATTCGTTCATCTGGCACCCGAAGGTACGGATGAACAGTTTCTTGGCCATTGGAACGGGATCAATTCTTCTCGATGGAATCGGCGTCCGCCTGGCTGATCAGCCAGATGCGATGGACGTTGCCGTAGGTATCGTTGACATAGACCACGTACGACGGCTGCTGTATCGACTGGGACAAGATGAACCGGTTCTGCTGGTTGTGGAACCGGGCCACCGCCGACAGCCTCAGCCGCTGATCGTCGATGACGATTACGCCGTTGCCGGTGGGAGGCTGCATGAACCCGACCTTCGCCTCGGGCGGCAAGGTGCGTTTGGCGATATACGAGTCGTAGCGCCCGGCCGGGGCGTTCTGTGTCTGGGGCGACTGAACGACGGTCTCGATGACCGCGCTGACGATCGATGCGATGAGAGCGGAAGATAGTG
>JAISQQ010000175.1 GCA_031274075.1 Accumulibacter sp. | reverse complement strand
TCGACGAGCGCCGTCCGGCGCGGGCGTCGGCTTGCGCCGGGCGGCGTCTTCGATTAAGTTTGCGCCTGTCCGGTTCAAAAGGTCTCGCTGGCGATTCTGTTTTCCGCTTGATTCTCCGGTTTTTTTCGCGGCCATGTGGATGACAGCGGGGTGACAGCGGGGCGCGGGTGTTTCAGGAGCGGGCGTGTTGTCCGGCAGTCTGTTGGCCGTTGCCGACGGTCGGGGGCGATGAGCGGCGCGCGGCCCGGTCCGGGAAGGAGGTAAAGTTGATCATGAGCAGAAAGAGGCGTCCGTTGCGCATCGGCATTTCGGCCAGAATCTACCATCCGCACGCCGGCGCCCGGGGGATACAGTCCAAGTCCCTGCAGTACCTCGAACAGTCGGTCGCGCACTGGGCGATGTCGCGCGACGTGATGGTCTTCATGATTCCGTCGGTCAACAGCGACGGCCAGGTGTACCGCAGCAACATCCGTCTGAGCGATTACGCGGAATACCTGGACGGGCTGATTCTGCAGGGCGGCGCGGACATTTCCCCGCAATGCTACGGCGAGGAGCCGCTGCATCCGGACTGGATCGGCGACCGCGTGCGCGACGCCTACGAGATGGAACTGCTGCACGAGTTCATCGAGTCGGGCAAGGCGGTGCTGGGCATCTGCCGGGGAGCGCAACTGATCAACGTGGCGCTCGGCGGTTCCCTGTACCAGGATATCGTGCTGCAGGTCGAAGGGGCGGCTTCGCACGTGCATGAGGATTTCGACCACCATGCGCATGCCGTCACCTGGAACGACTCGTCGGTGTTTTCCAAGTTGTATCCGGGCTTGGCCGGCGGACGGGTGATCTCCATTCACCACCAGGCGATCAAGGCCTTGGGGCGCGGCCTGCGCGTCGAGGCGAGGAGTGTCGAGGACGAGGTGATCGAGGCCGTGCGCCTGGAAACGAAACCTTACGTGTTCGGCTTACAATGGCACCCCGAATTCCACTCGCCGGGGGCGCCGGATCTGCTCGACTGCATACCGATCCTGGACGAGTTTCTCGATGCCGCGTATGGACAACGCTGGTGGAATCGCCGCGCGGGAACGCGAAAATCGGGTATCTTGGATGCCGTGAAGGGTTCGTTCCCGAAGGGCTTGTTTCATTGGCCGTTTCGCAGGTATCTACCGTTTCGCGGGTGATTCGCAGACGAAGCGCGGGGCGCCGCCGGCTGGCAAACGGCCAGGGCGGGCGGGGCCGGCCGCGTGTTTTCCCGATCGAGGAGAAGCCGAAAAATGAATGAATCGCTCCTTTCCCCCGTGCGCGGGGCATGGACGGCGATGCAGGGCACGCTGTACTTCCTGCCGCCCTTCCCGTCGCGCATCGACACGCTGGCGCTGCTCAGCCTGCTGCTGGTGATCGGCCTGCTGGTGGCCGAATGGCTGCGCGCGCGCTGGGGCTGGCCGCGGGTGCTCGGCTACGTCGCCGCCGGGACGGTTTTCGGGCCGCCACTGCTCGGCTGGATCAGCGACGATATCCTGGCCCAGCTCCGCCCCATCGCCGACGCGGCGCATGGCCTGCTGCTGCTCGAAGCCGGCCGCCGGCTCGACCTGCGCTGGCTGCTGCGCAACCGCGACCTGCTGCGCGGCAGCGTCGGCGATATCGCGCTGTCGTTCCTGGCGATCTATGGCTTCGCCTGTTTCGTGGCCGGGCTTTCGCCGGCCTGGGCGGCGGCGACGGCGGCGGTGACCATGGCCTCGGCGCCGGCCGTGGTGCTGCTGATCATCGAGGAATCGCGGGCGCAGGGGCAGGTCACCGAGCGCGTCATGATGTATTCGGCGCTCGGCATGGCGGCCTCGCTGGTCGTTTTCGTGATCGTGCTCGGCTTCGTGCACGCGCAGCAGGACGTTACCTGGATGGTGGTGCTGGCGCATCCGCTGTGGGCCGGCCTGGGCGCGTGCCTGCTCGGCTGGCTGGCCTCGCGCCTGGCGCTGCTCATCGCCGGCTATCTGCCCAAGCGTTCGCTGTCGCAGGTCTTCGTGCTGGTGGCGATGGCCCTGCTGGCGATCGGCGTCTCGCGCATGCTCGGCGTGCCGGTATTCCTCACCTTGTTCCTGATGGGCGTCCTCCTGTCGTTCAGCGACGAAGCCAAGGTGCTCAGCTACACCGGCCTGCCCGAAGGGCACGGCATGCTGGCGATCATCCTGTTCGTGGTGGTCGGCGCCTCGCTGCCGTGGCGCGACGTCACCTGGCTGATGGCCGCGCAGGCGATCGGCCTGCTGCTGGTGCGCGCGGCGACCAAGCTGCTGGCCATGGCGCTGTCCGGCGGCGCCCTGTCCGGCGGCAAGCGGCTGCTGGTGGGGATCGGCATCCAGCCGCTGTCGGCGACCGCGGTGTTCATGGCCTTCGAGATCGGCCGGCTTTATCCGGAGATCGGCAATTCGGCCTTGCAACTGGCTTTTCTCGCCGCGGCGATCATGGACATCGCCGGTCCGGTACTGTGCCGCCTGGCCCTCAATCGCGCGGGCGAGACGGCGGTGGAAAAAGAAGTTCCTGGAGGCGCGCTATGAGCGATAGTCTGGAATTCCACGACAGCGAGCCCTTGACGCTCGGCGTCGAGCTCGAACTGCAATTGCTGACCACGCGCAACTACGATCTGACGCGCGGCGCGACCGACCTCCTGCGCGCCGCGCGGCACGACGGCGCCAACGGCGAGGTCAAGCTGGAGATCACCGAGAGCATGATCGAGATCAACACGCGGGTGCGCCCGTCGGCCGACGGCATCGCCGCCGATCTCGACGCCATGCGCGGCCTGCTGGTCGAGCAGTGCGCGCGCAACAACATCGCCGTCTGCGGCGGCGGCGCGCATCCCTTCCATTCCTGGCCGGACCGGCGCATCTCACCCGGAGAGCGCTACGAAATGACCTACGAGCGCTACGGCTACCTGGCCAAGCAGTTTACCGTTTTCGGCCAGCATATCCACGTCGGCTGCGCCAGCGCCGACGACGCCGTGTGGCTGACCCAGGCGCTCGGCCCCTACATGCCGTACTTCATCGCCCTGTCGGCGGCGTCGCCGTACATCGACGGCGTCGACACCCTGTTCCATTCCGCGCGCCTCAACGCCGTGACGGCGTTTCCGCTGAGCGGACAATGCCCCGAGCTCGCGGACTGGGACGGTTTCCTGGAGCATTTCGGCTTCCTGCGCGATTGCGGCATCGTCACCGGCATCAAGGACCTGTACTGGGATATCCGGCCCAAGCCCGAGTACGGCACGGTCGAAATCCGCGTCTGCGACACGCCGCTCGACGTCGTTCAAGCCGCCGCGCTGGCCGCGCTGGCGCAGGCGCTGTCGCGCTACCTGTTGCGCGAACGGCCCGGCTTCGACGCCGGCAAGGCGCTGCAGGTGGCCCGCTACAACAAGTTCCAGGCCTGCCGCTACGGTTTCGACGCGCGCGTTTCCTGTCCCCAGAAACGCGCCCAGGAAGACCTGCGCTCGACCCTGAGGGACCTGCTCGACACCCTCAACGCCGACGCCAAGGCGCTCGGCTGCCAGCACTGGCTGGACGTGCTGCGCACCGCGCTGTTCACCGGCACCACCGGCTCCGACTGGCTGCGCGCCCGGCAAGCCGTGCACAAGAACCTGAACGACGTAGTGCGCGATTCCGCCGAGCGCTTCAGCGCCATGCGACCGCAGGCCAGGGATCAGGGATCGGAGATTCATGCGACGGCGAAGCCGCCGGAAACCTGAAGGCATTCCGTCGGTCGTAATCAAACGGTGGCAAAGCCGCGGGACAAGCGGCGGGTTCCGCAAAACGGAATGCGGCTCTGCCGTACAAAACGCGACCCGCCCCGCGCTCGTTCGGTAAACAGCGCATGTGAGGCAATATATGCGCCAAACGCGGCCTTTCATGCGACAATGGCGTCTCACAAGCCAACCCGTGAGATTCCCCATGTCCGAGCGCATCAATGCCCGCCTGTCACAACCCCTGGCCGAATTCGTGGGGCGCATGGTGGGCGAGACCGGCCTGTACGAAACCCCCAGCGAATATGTGCGCGACCTGATCCGCCGCGACATGGAACGACGCGAAAGCCAGTTCGCGCAGGACGCCATCCTCACCGGCTACCGCGACCTGGCGGCGGGTCGTGTTTTTGCGTCCAGTGGCGGCTTCGAGGGCGACATGGCGCAGCTTGAGCGCAAAGAGGCCGAAGGCTGGCAATGACCGCGCCTTCCGCGCGTTTCTTTCTGACCCGGAACGCTGCCCATGACTTACGCAAAATCCACGCGCGGTCTTGCCGCGAATGGGGTGAGGGAGCCGCCGGCCGTTATTTGTCCGATCTGTACGCGGCCATGAGGCGGGCGGCAGCCATGCCGGAAGCTGGACGCTTGCGCCGGTATCGCGCCATGCCCTTCCTGATGGTTCCGGCGCGACAGCATTTTGTGATTTACGAGATCGTTCCGGAAGGTATCGCCGTGCTGACGATCCAGCATCAGGTACGCGACATCGAAAGTCTGATCGCCGAATTCACCCCGTCGTTTCATGTGGAGATCGAGCGGCTGAAACGCGGTTCGTAGGGCGGAAAAGCGAAGCGTCTTCCACCTGTCCATTTTTTCCGGCGCGAAGCGCCGCTAACTCCTGTTCCCTGCCACCTGTCACCTGATCCCCGACCAAGGGCAATCGGGGCGGGTGATATAATCGCCTCCCCTGGCGCAGGCATTCGCGGCCGCGAACTCCCATAACTTATCCGACGCATGGCGCTCTTCACTCTCGGTATCAACCACCGCACGGCGCCGCTCACGGTGCGCGAGCAACTGGCGTTCCATGCCGGGGAACTGCGTCCGGCGCTGCGGGCGCTGGCCGGCGGCGGCAAGATCCTGGAGGCGGCCATCGTGTCGACTTGCAACCGGGTCGAGCTTTACTGCCAGGCCGAGAACCCGGAGGCGGCGGCGAGTTGGCTCTCGGACTACCGGCGCGTTCCCTTGCGCGAGATCGCGCCTTACCTGTATACCCATCCGCGGCGCGACGCCGTGCGCCATGCCTTCCGGGTGGCCAGCGGACTCGATTCGATGGTGCTCGGGGAGCCGCAGATCCTGGGGCAGATGAAAGAGGCGGCGCGTATCGCGCGCGAGGCGGGCGCGCTCGGCGCGACGCTCGACAAGCTGTTCCAGCAAGCGTTTTCGGTCGCCAAGGATGTGCGTTCCGGCACCGCGATCGGCGCCAACATCGTCTCCATGGCCGCGGCGTCGGTGCGTCTGGCCGAGCGCATCTTCGGGCGCGTCGCCGAGCAGAACGTGCTGTTCATCGGCGCGGGCGAGATGATCGGGCTGTGCGCCGCGCATTTCGCGGCGCAGCGTCCCCGGCGGATGGTCATCGCCAACCGCACCATTGAGCGCGGCCGGGAAATCGCCGAAAAATGCGGCGGCGCGGCGATCGGCCTGGAAGACATGGCGGCGCGCTTCGCCGAATTCGACATCGTCGTCTCGTGCACCGCCAGCCAGTTGCCGATCATCGGGCTGGGGCTGGTCGAGCGGGCCGTCCGCGCGCGCCGGCACCGGCCGATCTTCATCGTCGACCTGGCGGTGCCGCGCGACGTCGAAAAGGAAGCCGGCAAGCTCGACGACGTCTTTCTCTACACCGTTGACGATCTGGCGCGGATCGTCGAGTCCGGGCGCGAGTCGCGGCAGTCGGCGGTGATCGAGGCCGAGGAAATCGTCGAGCGGCGCGTCGACGATTTCCTGCAATGGCTGAAAACGCGCGAGAGCGTTCCGCTCATCCGGGTATTGCGCGACCAGGCCGAGCGCGTGCGGCAGAGCGAAATGGAGCACGCGCTCAAGCTGCTGGCCCGCGGCGAAGCGCCGGAGGCCGTGCTGGAGCAGCTTTCGCAGCGCCTGACCAACAAGCACCTGCACGCCCCGACGCAGGCCCTTAACCAGTCCGAGGGCAACCCGGGCGAACTGCGGGCGCTGGTGGCCCGGCTGTTCAAGCTGCATCTCGACCCCAACTGACAGATCATGTTTCAATCCACGTCCGGCAGGCCGGACTAAAGCACGGAAGGGCTTATGCCCCTCCCGCACGGCATTATCCCCTGAAGGGAGAGG
Organism: Accumulibacter sp.; assembly: GCA_031274075.1. Taxonomy (GTDB): domain Bacteria; phylum Pseudomonadota; class Gammaproteobacteria; order Burkholderiales; family Rhodocyclaceae; genus Propionivibrio. The sequence goes on along the minus strand of JAISQQ010000175.1, from coordinate 1,083 downwards.
TTTCCAAGCTTCCAACCGGAGTCAGTTCTTGATGAAACAGAGCATTCGCGACAAACTGGAAAGCCTCGCCGGCCGGCTCGACGAACTCGACCGCATCCTGGCCGGCGGCGAGGCGACGCGCGACCTGGAGCAGTTCCGCCGGATGACGCGGGAGCACGCCGAGATCGCGCCGGTCGTCGCGCTATACAAGCAGTGGCAACAGGCCGAAGCCGACCTGGCGTCGGCGCGGGAGATGCTGGCCGACCCGGAAATGAAGGAACTGGCCGAGGAGGAGGCGCGGGCGGTCCGCGAACGGCTGTCCGCGCTCGAACTCGAGTTGCAACGGCGGCTGCTGCCGAAGGACGCCAACGACGAGCGCAACGTCTTCCTCGAAATCCGCGCCGGCACCGGGGGCGACGAATCCGCGCTGTTCGCCGGCGCGCTGTTCCGCATGTACACGCGCTACGCCGAGCGCCGGCGCTGGCAGGTCGAAGTGCTGTCGGCGAGCGAGGCCGAACTCGGCGGCTACCGGGAAATCATCGCGCGCGTCGTCGGCGCCGGGGTGTATTCGCGGCTCAAGTTCGAGTCCGGCGGACACCGCGTGCAGCGCGTACCGGAAACCGAGGCGCAGGGGCGCATCCACACCTCGGCCTGCACCGTCGCGGTGATGCCCGAGGCCGACGCGCTGGAAGACGTGCGCATCAATCCGGCCGAGTTGCGCATCGACACCTTCCGCGCCTCCGGCGCCGGCGGCCAGCACATCAACAAGACCGACTCGGCGGTGCGCGTCACCCACCTGCCGACCGGCATCGTCGTCGAATGCCAGGACGGCCGCTCGCAGCACCAGAACAAGGCGCGCGCCCTGTCGGTGCTGGTCGCGCGCATCGGCGACGCGCAAGAGCGCGAACAGCGGGCCCGGATCGCCTCGACGCGCAAGAACCTGATCGGCAGCGGCGACCGTTCCGAGCGCATCCGCACCTACAACTTCCCGCAGGGCCGGGTGACCGACCACCGCATCAACCTGACGCTGTACCGGATCGACGCGATCATGGACGGCGACCTCGACGACGTGGTCGACGCCTTGTCCACCGAGCATCAGGCCGA
>JAISQQ010000158.1 GCA_031274075.1 Accumulibacter sp. | reverse complement strand
GCGGGCCTAAGATGCAAGCGTTGCCTCAGCGTTCGTCGCTGACAATGTTTGACCCTCCCTGACCCATCGCAACGATGGGATTTATATCCCGAGCCGTACTGGCTCGGGATTTTTTTTCGGGAATTTTGCCTTGCTGCGCCGGCAACGAAAGCGGGCGGGTTTTCCGGAGCGATAATAGCACTTTCGTATACGACATTCCTTCCGTCATGTCTTCATCCCCCAACCGGCCTCGTTTCAGCCTCGGCAGGCTATTTGGCCGCTCCGCTCCCGCTACTCCCGCCGCCGCTGGCGGCGCCGGGTACGTCACCGGCGGCAACATTTCCAAAGGCGTGTTGATGGTCCTGACCGCGGTGGTCTTCTTTTCGATCACCGATTCCCTGGCCAAGTACCTGACGCGCTTCTACCCGGTATCGCTCATCGTCTGGTCGCGCTTCACCTTCCACCTGCTGCTCGTGGTGGTGCTGCTCGGACCGCGCTACGGCCTCAAGCTGGTGCGCACCAAGCGTCCGGCGGAACAGGTCTTGCGCGGCCTGCTGCTGCTCATTGGGGCGATGCTGTTCAATACCGCGCTGAAATTCCTGCCGCTGGCGGAAGCCTCGGCCATCGCCTATCTGGCCCCCCTGTTCGTCACCTTGATGTCGGCCTTCTTCCTCAAGGAAAAGGTGGAACTGGCGCGCTGGATCGCCATCCTGTGCAGTTTCGCGGGGGTGCTCATCATCATCCGGCCGGGAAGCGGCATCTTTACCTGGGCCGCCTTGCTGCCGGTGACCAACGCCACCACCTTCGCCATCTACCAGATCGTCACGCGGCGCCTGGCCAACCTGGAAAGCCCCTACACCTCGATCTTCTACGCCGGACTGGTAGGCTGCGTGTCGCTCTCGGTCATCCTGCCCGACGTCTGGGTCATGCCGCAAACCTGGGGACACGCGGCCGCGCTCGTCTCCATCGGCCTGTTCGGCGCGCTGGGGCACCTGATCCTGATCAAAGCCTACGTCTACGCCTCCGCGTCGCGCCTCGCGCCGTTCAGCTATACGCAACTGATCTGGGTCGCGATCATCGGTTTCTTCGTCTTCGGAGACTTCCCGGACGCCTGGTCGCTGCTCGGCATGAGCATCCTCATCGCGAGCGGCGTCTACATGGTGACCCGCGAGCGCCGTTCGGCGCGGATGAACGCTCCCGACCCGAATGTTCCCATGTCCGACTGACAACCCGGCCCGTCGTTTCCGCGTCCGTTCATCCATAGCATAATGACGGTTCCAGGCGATTCACCCCAAGGAGGCCTTGTATGGCGCACCTAGTCTTTGTCGATGGCCAGGAAGGCACGACCGGCCTGCATATCAACGAATACCTCGCGCGGCGCGGCGACGTCGAGCTGCTGCGGATCGACGCCGAGAAGCGCAAGGATCCCGCCGAGCGCAAGCGCCTGATCAACGCCTCCGACGTGACTTTCCTGTGCCTGCCGGATGACGCCGCGCGGGAAGCGGTGGCGCTGGCGGACAACCCGCGCACCTGCGTCATCGACGCGTCGACGGCGCACCGCGTCGATCCCGCCTGGACCTTCGGCCTGCCCGAACTGGCCCGGGAGCAGCGCGCCAGGATCCGCGCCAGCAAACGCATCGCCAATCCCGGATGCCACGCCACCGCCTTCATCCTGGCGCTGCGGCCTTTGGTCGCCGACGGCCTCCTGCCCGCCGGAACACAGATCGCGGCCAATTCCATCAGCGGCTACTCCGGCGGCGGCAAGAAGCTGATCGCCCACTATCAAGGCGCGCAGCGCAGCGACGCGCCGCGTCCCTACGCGCTCGGCCTGACGCACAAGCACCTGCCGGAAATGCGCGTTTACGCCGGACTCGAGGTCGCGCCGGTTTTCCAGCCGGTCGTCGGCCCCTTCTACAAGGGGCTGGCCGTCACCGTCTACCTCCATCCGCGGCAGTTTTCCCGCCAGGCCACGCCGGAAGACGTGCGCAACATCCTTGCCGGCTACTATGCCGGCGAAGCCTTCGTCCGCGTCGCGCCGATCAGCCTGGAAGCCAATACCGAGGGCGGATATTTCGACGTCGAGGCGAACAACGACACCAATCGCGTCGACCTGTTCGTCTTCGGAAACGAGGAACGCATGCTGCTCATCGCGCGTCTCGACAACCTCGGCAAGGGCGCGTCCGGCGCCGCCGTGCAATCGATGAACGTGCATCTGGGCATCGAAGAGAGTCTCGGGCTGGTTTGAACGAGGGAGTTTTTCTTCGCTGGCGCGTTTTACGTTTTCGCGCGCACAGCGGGTATTTCCGTCATTCCGGCGCCAGACCGTAGGGCGGGAAAGCGCAGCGCTTCCCGCCGGTCGTTCTCTCCGGCGGCATCGCCGCCGCTTATATTGTGCGGCGCGTTGCGCCATGAAGGGGATTGGCGGGAGGCGCTGCGCTTTCCCCTACGAGACTGCGATCCCCGAGAGAAGATCGCAAGCAGCTTCTCAGACCGCTGCTTGGAATTCCGACTATCCGGCCCATCTCCTTGGCCTCCTTGAATTTTGATGCTCCGGCCCTGGGCGATGGCCCTGGCTGTCCTCTGTCTCCTGAAAACCCTGCTAAACTCCGTCCGCGTCGAGCCGGACCTATGCGCCGGACAGGGCGGAGACGCCTGATTTCCTTGGGTTTTTATCCGCTTGATTACCGTGGTGAATTTGCTTATCGCGGGCGACGTATAAAGTTAGCGGGATTTCTTATTTTCCGGCTTTGGGAGCGCTTCCTTATACTGAAGACGATCGTCCTGGAAAAACAGTCAGGCGCGGCGTGCGCGGCGAACGACAAGCCTTCTTGTGTCGTTGCCGGATTTCTCCAGACACGAGGCCGCCTGTGAGCCGGGACGCGGCCGGGAGCGCCGGTCGTCTGGTTCGTCCGGAGTCGGATTCATTCATTTCCGGACCAGAGGCCGGATGCGGCAAGCATGAAGACGAATAAAGTGAAAACCATACGCGCGGCGGAGTCCGTCAAACTCGATCCGGATATCGGCACGATTCTCGGCCAGTTGCGCGCGCGCGCGCCGCTGGTGCACTGCCTGGGCAACTCTCCGGCCAAGGCTCTGATGGCCAACGCGGTGCTGGCCTTGGGCGCTTCTCCGGCGATGGTTGCCGACACGGAAGAAGTCGCA
>JAISQQ010000127.1 GCA_031274075.1 Accumulibacter sp. | reverse complement strand
CTGATGACTTACTGGCCGCTGGAGGACGAAGTCGAGGCGGAAGGCCGCGTGCGCCTGCAACAGCGGGAGGATGTCGTCACCGGGCCGAAGATGCGCCTCCGGCTGGAAGACCAGATCGGCTATTTCGAGCAGCCGTCCTACCAACTCAAGCACCAGTCGCTGCTCGGCGGCAGGAAGGCTTCGGAGCGGGAAGAATCGGAGCGGCGGATCGAAAAACTGGCCAACGCTTCGCTGTGGAATTCCGGCTTTGCGACGCCCCAGGCGACGGCATTCATGCCCGGACAGACGCAATTCGACGATAAAGTCAAGCTCTCCACGACGACCGAGTCACGCGGCGAGGCCGAGCGCATCAATTTCGAGGGGGAAAACCAGTACCGCTTGCTGAACAACACGTTTACCACGTGTCCGGCGGACAACGACGCCTGGTACGTCAGGACGAGCGAGCTGAAACTGGACTACGACCGCGAGGTCGGCGAAGGCAAGGACGCGACCGTCTACTTCCAGGACGTGCCGATCCTGTATTCTCCGTGGCTGTCCTTTTCACTCAATGACGAGCGCAAGTCGGGATTCCTGGCGCCGTCCTTTGGCACCAACAGCGACAACGGTTTCGAGTACCAGCAGCCCTATTACTGGAACATCGCGCCGAACATGGACGCGACGATCTCGCCGCGCCTGATGACCAAGCGCGGCGTCCAGTTCGGCAGCGAATTCCGTTATCTGAACACCGGCCTGGGCGGCGTTTATCGCGGCGAGCTGAATGTGGAATATCTTCCGAACGACCGCCTGCGCGACGGCGACAACCGCCATGCCTTCTCCCTGGTGCACGACCAGACGACCGGCAACGGTTTCACCGGGATGATCAATTTCAACAAGGTGTCGGACGACAACTACCATACCGATCTGTCGAGCGATATTGCGGGAAGCTCGCAGACGCAATTGCTGCAGCAAGGGATGCTGAGCTACGGCAGCGCGTGGTGGGGCGCGTCGGTCAACTTCCAGCAGTATCAGACCTTGCAGCCCGACGAGGACAACCCGGTGCTGGAACAGTACCGGATGTTGCCGCAAATCACCTTCAATGCCCGCAAGCCGGATTTCCTTGGGGCGGATCTCGATTTCCTCGGCCAATACACGCGCTTCACCATCAAGGAACGGCAGCAGTTCGGCACGATTTTCCCGGACGGCAACCGTACCGTCCTCTATCCGCAGATTTCGCTGCCTTACGTGCGGCCGGGATGGTACGTGACCCCTAAGTTCGGCGTGAACTATCGCCGTTATTCGCTGACCGGCCAGGCCGACGGTCACGCCGATTCGATTTCGCTCGCCCTGCCCGTGTTCAGCGTCGACGCGGGCATGACCTTCGAACGTTCGAGCCGCTGGTTTGGACGCGACTACACCCAGACGCTCGAACCGCGGCTTTACTACGTGAACATTCCGTACAAGGATCAAAGCGACATTCCCTTGTTCGACACCGGCCTGGCCGACTTCAATTTCGCCCAGATCTTCTCCGAGAACCAGTTCTCGGGGTGGGACCGTGTCAACAACGCCAATCAGTTGACAGCGGCGCTCACCAGCCGCCTGATCGAACCAGAGACCGGCAACGAAATCATGCGCGCGATGATCGGCCAGCGCTTCCATTTCACCCGCAACAAGGTGGCGCTGAACGGCCCCGCCGTCTCCAGCGACGACGACAAATGGAACCGTTCCGACTTCCTGGCGGGGTTCAGCGGACAGATCCTGCCCAAGGTCTACGCCGACAGCGCCTGGCAGTTCGACCCGAACGATCGCCGCAGCGAACGCTATTCGGTGGGGGTGCGCTACCAGCCGGAGCCGGGCAAGGTGTTGAACGTCGCCTATCGCTACAACCGCGAGACGACGTCGCCGGTCAACCAGGTGGATATTTCCGGGCAGTGGCCGCTCGTCGGTCGCTGGCATGGCGTTGGACGCCTGAACTATTCGCTCAAGGACGACGGCACCGTGCTGTCCACCGGCGGCCAGGGCGGGCGAATCATCGAGTCGATCGCCGGGCTCGAATACAACGGCGGCTGCTGGATACTGCGCGGCGTCGTCCGGCGCCAGGCGCTGACTTCGGAGGATGCCTCGACCTCCTTCTTCGTGCAACTGGAACTGAGCGGTCTCGGGCGCATCGGCTCCAACCCGCTGAGCCTGCTCAAGCGGAACATCCAGGGCTATGGCCTGATCGGCGACAAGGGTTCCGAATCCACCTTCGGGGACTACTAGGGGAGCGTACGATGTTTTTGCCGCGTATCGTTATTGTCATTGCACTGGCATTCGTTTTCTGGACCGGAAGTGCTCCGGCGCAGGCGCCGGAGCGCGCCGACGCCGGACCGGTGCCGGTCGACCGCATCGTGGCGGTGGTCAACGACGAAGTGATTACCCTGAACGAGCTGCGCGATCGTCTCGAAGCGGTGGCCGGCCAGTTGCGCCGGCAGGGGACGCCGCTGCCGCCGCAGGACGTGCTCGAGCAGCAGATGCTCGAACGCATGGTGATGGACAAGGTGCAGCTCCAGCACGCCCGGGACATCGGGATACACGTCGACGACGCGCAGCTCGACCAGGCGATCCAGCGCATCGCCGCCAACAACAATCTGTCGCTGACGCAGTTCCGCGCGGCCCTGGAGCGGGACGGCGTTCCGTTCGCCAAATTCCGCGAGGATATCCGCAACGAAATGACCGTGGTGCGCGTGCGCGAGCGCGAGGTCGACAGCCAGATCGTCATTTCCGAAGGCGAAATCGACAACTATCTGCAAGGCGAGGCCGGGCGGGGAGGCTCGGCGGAGGAATTCGAAGTGGCGCACATCCTGTTGCGTTCTCCCGAATCGGCCAGTCCGGAACAGATCGAAGAACTCAAGGCCAAGGCCGGGCAGGTGCTCGAGCGCGCCGTCAAGGGCGAGAATTTTTCGCAGCTCGCCGCCGCTTATTCGGACGCGCCGGACGGCTTGCAGGGCGGCGATCTCGGAATGCGTCCCCTGGAACGCCTGCCGGGCATTTTTGCCGAAGCCGTGGTCAAGCTGGAACCGGGTGAAGTGGCGCCGCTGCTGCGCAGTCCCAACGGTTTCCACATCGTCAAGCTGGTGTCCAAGCGCGGCGGCGCGGGCGTGCCGGCGGTGCGGCAGACGCATGCCCGGCACATCCTGATCAAGGTGAATGAACTGGTCTCGGACGCCGAGGCGCGGCACAAGCTGGAAGGCCTTTACGAGCGCATCGCGCATCAGGAGAAATTCGCCGAGCTGGCGCGCCTGCATTCGCAGGACGGATCGGCCACCAAGGGCGGCGACCTGGGCTGGCTCTACCCCGGCGACACCGTGCCGGAGTTCGAGCGGGCGATGGACGCGCTCGAGCTGGGCGAAGTCAGCCACCCGGTCAGGACGCCTTTCGGCTACCACCTGATCGAAGTGCTGGCGCGCCGCGTGCAGGAAGCCTCTCCCGACCGCATGCGCAACGCCGCCCGCCAGGCCCTGCGCGAGCGCAAGCTGGACGAGGCCTACCAGGACTGGCTGCGGCAGGCGCGCGACCGCGCCTACGTCGAGTTGAGACTCGAAGATGCCTGAACGCGGCCCGATTTCGTGAGCGCCGCGCCGGTCATTGCCGTCACCTCCGGCGAGCCGGCCGGCGTCGGCCCGGAGCTTTGCCTGCGCCTGGCCGGGTATTCACGGCCTCCCGCCCGGCTCGTCGTCCTGGGAGACAAGGGTTTGCTCGCGGCGCGCGCGTGCCTGCTCGGCGTCGACGTGAGCCTGCGCGACTGGCGGCCCGCGGCGCGCCCGGAGCCGGGAACCCTAGAAGTGCTTGATCTGCCGGCCGACGCCGGGTCCGTCCCGGGCCGGCTCGATCCGTCCAATTCCCGCTACGTGCTGCGCCTGCTCGACCGGGCGCTGGCCGGGTGCGTGTCGGGCGAATTCGCGGCGATGGTGAC
>JAISQQ010000035.1 GCA_031274075.1 Accumulibacter sp. | reverse complement strand
CGCGCAGGGCCGTTACCCGATCTTGCTGCCGGACGGCGCGGGGCCGAGAACTTTCAGCAGCCGCCCCATTTCGGCGTAGGCCTTGTTGCGGTAGGCGACGACGGCCTGCTTTTCGGCGTCGGAATAGTCGGCGATCAGGCCGCGTCCGTTCTTCAGGCCGCGGCGGTCGGCGGCGACGGCGTCCTTGAGGATTTTCGGCGTCGCCAGGCGCGGGCCGAAGGCGTTCTCGAAGGTGACGAAGCAGTTGACCCAAACGTCCAGGCCGGCCTGGTCGGCGATGGCGAACGGCCCGAAGAACGGCAGGCGGAAACCGAAGGTAGAGCGCACCAGCATGTCGATGTCCTCGATGCTGGCGACGCCTTCCTCGGCGATCGCGGTGGCTTCCTTGAGCAGCACGTATTGCAGCCGGTTGAGCACGAAGCCGGGCACGTCGGCCACCTGCGCGCCCTGGCGGCCCGCCCGGGCGAGCAGTTCGCGGACCACTGGAATGATCTTCGGGTCGGTCTTCTCGCCGGCCACCAGTTCGACGCCTGGAATGAACGGCGCGGGGTTGGAGAAGTGGACGGTCAGGAAACGTTCCGGCCCCTTGACGGCGTCGGCGAGCACTTTCACCGGAATGGTCGAGGTGTTGGTGCCGATGATCGCGTCGGGCCGGGCGGCGGCCGAAATCCGGCCGAGCACCTGGCGCTTGAGGTCCGGATTCTCGAACACGGCTTCCTCGACGAAATCGACGCCGGCCACGGCCTCCTCGATGCTGGGCGCGCTGCGCAGCCCGGCCTCGATCCGGGCGGCGCTGCCGGCGTCGTAGAGGCCCTGCTCCTCGAATTCGCGCGCTTCGCGGACGAGCCGTTCGAGCGCCTGCGCGGTGGCTTCGGCGGATTGGTCGGCGATGACGACGTCGAGCCCGGCCAGCACGAACGACTGCGCGATGCCGCCGCCCATGTAGCCGGCTCCGATCACGGCCACGGTGTTGATGGTCATTTCTTTATCTCCTTGTGGTAAAAATCATCTGTCAGGCATACCCCATGAGGCGCGGAATGAACAACACCAGATCGGGGATATAGGTTATGAACATCAGCGCGACGAGTTCCGCCAGGACGAAGGGCATGGCCGCCCTTGATATCCGTTCGAGGCTGATGCCGGCAATGGGCGCCGCGGCGAAGAGGCATACGCCCACCGGCGGGGTGCTCAATCCGATGTTGAGGTTGACGATCATCACCAGCGCGAAATGAACGGGATGGATGCCGAGCTGCATGGCGATGGGAACCAGGATCGGCGCCAGCAGGATGACGGTCGCGCCGGTTTCCATGACCATTCCCATGAACAGCAGCAGGACGTTCACCAGCGCGAGGAAGGCGTATTTGTTGTGGGTTATTCCCAGTATCAGTTGCGCCATCTGGGCGGGAACCCGTTCCAGGGCCATGAACTGCCCAAAGAGCGCCGCCATGGAAATGATCAGCAGGATGACCGAGCCGGACACGGCGGCCTTGCGGAAGCTTAGGATGATGTCTTTTACGGTCAGGGTGCCGAGAATGAACCGGCCGCCGATGATGGCGTAGAAACAGGCGATGGCGGCGGCCTCGGTGGGGGTGAAACTTCCCGAGAAAATTCCCCCGACGAGAACCACCGGACAGAGGAGCGCGACGATCGATTTGCGCGTGGTGGTCAGCGCCTGTTGGAAGGAGATGTCTTCCGTCCGCCGGGGGTGCCTGTACTTGATGGCGTAGTAAAAAGCCAGCACCGAGAGGGCCAGGGCGATGGCCAGCCCCGGAATGAAGCCGGCGGCGAACAGCGCGCCGACGGACGCGCCGGTGGACATGCTGTAGATGACCATCACCACGCTGGGCGGAATGATCGGCCCGATGACCGAGGAGGTGACGGTGATCGCGGTCGCGTATTCCGCGGTGTAGCCTTCCTTCTTCATCGCGGGAATGAGCACCGAGCCGATGGCGGCGGTGTCGGCCACGCCGGAGCCGGTGATCCCGGCAAAGAACACGCTGACCACGATGTTTACCTGGGCGAGCGCGCCGGGGATTTTCCCCACCAGGATTTTCGAGAATTCGATGAGCGAATCGGTGATTTTCGACCGGTTCATCAATTCGCCCGCCAGGATGAAGAAGTAAATGGCGAGCAGGATGAAGTTGTCGCAGCCGGCGTAAAGCTTCTGCCCGATCATCTGCCCGGCTATCTCCATGGGCAGGCGTCCGACGAACATGAAATAGTAGATCGCCGCCGTCCCCAGCACAAAGGCGATCGGAATGCCAACCAGCAGCGCGGCGACGAAAATGACGGCTACGGCCGCAGTTCCCATGTTGCTTCCTCCCCTGTTGCCTTCTTCGTGATCGCGCTTCCCTTACGATCCGATGAGAACGGAATGGATGTCCTTGGCCTTGAAGACCTTCAAGAATCCCGCCAGGAGATGTACCAGCATCATGATCATCCCGAGCGGCAGCGTCAGTTTGATGTACATCATCGACAGGGGCACGATGTCGCCGGTCATGTTGGCCGCGCCGAGCGCCGCGCGGAAACTGTAGATCGTGGCCACGGTCAGGGTGGTCATGATCACCAGATAGGCGACGACCATGCAGGCTTTGGCCACGACGGCGGGAAGCGCCTGCACCAGCATGTTGATGCCCACGTGCAGCTTTTGCTTGAGAGCGACGCTGGCGCCGATGAACGTCATGCCGACCAGTCCCCAGCGGGCCAGTTCTTCGTACATGGCGAACCTGATATTGGTGTATCTGAACACGACGCCGAAAAGCACGAGAAGAAAAACCGCCAGCAGAATGGCCGTCGCCACGAACAGGCCAATCCTTTCCAGCGCGTCGCTGATGCCGTCCAGAATTTTCATCGTCTCTTATTCCCGGAAAAATACCGTGGCGCGGGCGGAAGCCCGGAGGCTCCGCCCGCAAAAAAAACATCAATAACCGAAATGCTTTTCCGCGTCCTTGACCGTGGCCAGGAACTTGTCGACGATCTCGTTGCCGATTTCCCCGCGCAGCCAATCATAGGTCGGCGCGGCGGCTTTCTGGAATTCCACCAGTTCTGCGGCGGTGGGCACGTAGACCTCCATCGAGTTCTGCACGGCCGCGAAGTCGAGCACGCGCGACGCCAGGTCTTCGGCGGCCCGGTCCGCCTGGATGCCGTGATGCACCGCGATCTTGATGATGTGCTGGTATTCCGGCGGCAGCGCGTCGAACCATTTCTTGTTGGCCATCACGAAGTTCTCGCTCCAGACGTGGCCGTCCAGCGTGATGTACTTCTGGACTTCGTACCATTTGTTGGCGGCGATGTTCCAGACTGGATTTTCCTGCCCGTCGACCACGCCGGTCTGGCAGGCGGTATAGACCTCGCCCGACGCCAGGGGAGTCGCCTGCGCGCCCATGGCCTCGACCATCTTCACGTAGATCGGCGACTGCATGACGCGGAACTTGAGTCCCTTCATGTCCGCCGGGCTGTGAATGGGCCGCTTGCTGTTGGTGAAGTGGCGCATGCCGTTGTTGCCGACGCCCAGGATGTAGGTTCCGGTCTTGTTGGCGAAGTCGGCGCTCATGTCCTTCCAGAACTGGCTGTGGTCAAAGATGTACGAGGCGATCTCGTCGGACTTGAACACGTAGGGCAGGAAGAACACCTGCAGGGCGGGATAGAGGCTCGCCGCGGTGCCGGTGCCGGTGATCATCTCGAGGCTGCCCGAAACGACCATCTCCATGGTCGCCTTGGTATCCCCCAACTGGTTGTTGGGGAACAGCTCGACCGCCACCTTGCCGTTGGAATTGGATTCGACGATGCTCTTGAACACCAGTCCGAAAGCGTGTTCCGGCAGCGGAGCCTTGGTGATGTCCGGCCAGGTTCCCGCGTCCAGGTACGCCACCCGGATGGTGTAGTCCGGCTTGACCGCGCTCTTGACCTGTTTGGTCGTCACCTCGGCGTTGGCGGGCGCGGCCAGCGCGGCGGCGGTGGTCAACGAGAATATCCCGCATGCGAGAGAAAGAATCGTGAACAGCTTTTTCATACAGCCCTCCTGTGTGGATGAATCGAAAAAATCGAAACCGCCTCAAAAAATTGGCGATCTAAACAGTCGGGAGTCTCCCGATCCGAATGTGACAATGACGCTTGTATTGTTGTTGTCTTGTAAGTCGTAATATAACTTACTACGCACAACATACGATGTCAAGCGCAAACGCTTGGCAAGGCGGATTGGATTTCTTGATGTTTTCGGCGGCCGTTACGCGGCTTCCGCCGCCAGGAAGCTGTTTGCGATCTTCTCTCCGGGAGCGCGGGTATCTTACCCAAGCTCATTGTGAAAGCCTTGCTCCGAGCCGCCTCTGGGAGCGCATCTTGCACAAGTCCTGTTGTGAGAGCCTGTTGTGGTAGGGCGGTTTCTCCGAAACCGCCGCAGGCTGCCACGTTGCCGCGGCGCGCTCTTCGATCCCGCCCTACCCGGGCGCCGCTGTTTCAAAGCGGGCGAGGACGCCCGCGCTCCCAGAGAAGATCGCAAACAGCTTCCAAGGGGAGGATTCACAGCCTTAACTCAAGATACGTAACATGTATTATAATTGTCCTGGAAAACGCCGTGGCGGCAGCGACTTCAATGGATCGCGGGGTTTTGTCTTCCCCTCCTCCTGCTCATCCTCTCCGTCGCGGCAAAAATTTTTGCAATTCTTCGTCCAACACGACTTTTGAGGGAACGCCATGAAGATCGAAAAACGAACGCTGGCCACGTTGAAAAGCGTCTATGCCTGCAACCACATCGAAGTCGACGGGCAAACGCGCATCCTGCTGGCTTCCGAGGCGGACGACGCCTGCCTGGCCTGGAACGCGCCGGACTACGCCCGGAGCCACGCCGTCTGGGACGGCCCCGGCGGCACCATGTCCATCGTGCCGATTCCCGGAACCAACGGCGAATTCCTCGCGGTGCAGAAGTTCTACCGTTTCTACGACTGGGAAGAAGCCAAGGTGGTCCATGTCCGCCCCCTTCCCGGCGAACGCTATGAAGTCACCGACATCCTGCAACTGCCCTACATCCATCGCTTCGACCTGTTGACCGTCGGCGGGCGCCACTACTTCATCGCCGGCACGCTGACCACCGTCAAGGCCACCCGCGACGATTGGTCCAGCCCCGGCAAGATCTGGATCGGCGAATACCGGGGCGTCGAGCCGCTGCAACTCTCCGTCCTCAAGGACGGCATCACCCAGCACCACGGCTACAGCCGGCTGACGACGGGCGGCGTGATGCGCGGACTGGTCACCGGGCGTGAAGGCGCGTTCGCGGTCACGCCGCCGCAAACGCCGGACGGCGGCTGGCAAGTCGAGCAATTCATGGACTGGCCGATCAGCGACATCTCGGCCATCGACATCGACGGCGACGGCGAACTCGAATTCGCTACCATCGAGCCGTTCCACGGGCAATATTTCCGCATCTACAAGAAAATCGACGGGGCGTTCAAGATGATCTTCGAACATCCCGAAGTCAGCGAGTTCTACCACGTGGTGGTCGGCGCGCGGCTGGCCGGTGAGCCGGTATTCATCGGCGGCTGCCGGCGCGGCAGGCAGCAGCTCTTCTACGTGCGGGCGCGGCAGAAAGCGCCGCTCGAACTCGAAGCGGTGCTGATCGAGGAAGGCGTCGGCCCCAGCAATGTCCATGTGCTGCATGAAGAGCGCCGGGACATCATCGTCGCCGCCAATCGGGAAAGCAACGAAGCCGCGTTATACACGGCGATTCCATGAACGACGAAGACGCAGGCCGTGGTTAAGCTGCAGAAAATAAAGACGGATTCGCTCCGCTCCCAGGTTTACATGCAACTGAAGAAGCAGTTGATGGAGGGGGTGTGGAAAGTGGGGGAAAAACTGCCGTCCGAGAGCGAGCTGTGCGCCACGCTCGGCGTCAGCCGGGTGACGATACGCGCGGCGATACAGCAACTGGAAATACTCGGCCTGCTCGAAACGAGGCACGGCGGCGGCAATTTCGTCAGGGAATTTTCCTCGGCCAGGGCGATGGACGCCCTTCATCCGTTCATCCAGATCAATGAAAACCGGGACATCATCACCATCCTCGAGTATCGGAAGATCATCGAGAAAGGAACGATCGGCCTGGTCGCCCCCAAGGCCACCGCGGCCGACATCGAGAAACTCGAAGAGATCTACCGGCTGACCGTCTCGCTGTCCGATACCCAGGAGCATCAGAAGCAGGCGGAAGCCGACCATCTTTTCCATCACCAGTTGGCCCGGATCGCCGGCAATCCGATCATCATCAAGGTCTATGAAATCATCAACGTGATCCTCGCCTCGGCCATGGTCGAGATCGTGCGCCTGCTCGGAACGGAAATGGCGCTTCGCTACCATCGCCAGTTGATCGACGCGCTGAAAACCGGCGACAAGGCGCTGTGCGAATCGACCATGGAAGCGCATATCGAGGAAACGATCAAGAAAATACAGAACAGGCGTTAGAACCCGTTTGCGATCTTCTCTCTGGGAGCGCGGCAGGGCCATCGCACTCTGTGGCGTCATTGGCATCGTGGTGTTTTTCCTGGGCGCGCGGGTTTTCGGCCCACCTTGGCATTGGCGCAAAACCGTTGGCGTACCCCGTAGGGCGGGAAAGCGCAGCGCCTCCCGCCGGTCGTTCTCTCCGGCGGCGCAGCCGCCGCCTGTTATTTGGTGGCCTTTGAATCGTGCGGCGCGTTGTGCCATGAAGAGGACTGGACCGGAGCGGCTTTGGCGATGAAGCATGCCCACAGGGCCATCGCCTACGCAAATGTCTCAGAGCCTGTTTAGCATCTATTAAGCAAGAGTCTGACAAAGGCGAGTTTGAACATTTGGAGGGAGGTCTGTAGCTTGCGTTCGCAGTTCTTCCAAAGGCGGCGGCACTTTTCAAGCCAGCCAAAGGAACGTTCGACGACCCAGCGTTTTGGAATTACGGCGAAGGTGTGGAGTTCATTACGCTTGGCAATTTCCACTTCGGCTCCGAGGCTCTCTTTTACTTTTTCGGCAAACTTTTCACCCGTGTACCCCCCGTCCGCAAGGAGTTTCCGTACTTTTTCAAGCCGGTCACCGCAAGCTTCGATCATCGATAGCGCGCCTTCGCGGTCCGTTATATTCGCGGTACTGACATGCATCGCGTGCGGCCAGCCGTTGGTATCGACTCCGATGTGGCGCTTGATTCCGGAAGTTTTTTTCCCGCGTCATAGCCTTTTTCCTCGGCACTATCCACGTTCTTGACGCTCTTCGAGTCAACGATGATCATCGTGGTCTTTTCGGCCCGCCCATCTTCCTTGCGCGCAATTTCCACCAAATCGTTCAACATCCGGTCAAGTATGGTTTCTCCCTTATCATCCGGCTTCGTCCACCTGCGAAAGTGGTAGTAGCAGTTCTCCCATTTCGGATAGTCGTGCGGAAGCGCTCTCCAGGTACACCCTTCCTTCAACACGTACAAGACAGCGCAGAACACATCGTACAAGTCGTAGTGGCGTGGCCGGGTACTTTTTGTGACCGCCAACAATTGCGCCTCTATCTCGGCGTAGGCTTCTCTTGGGATGTCGCTTGGATAGGCTTTTCTCATGGCTTGATTTTTGGGTACCTCTAAAAACTACAGGTTTCTGGAATTCTCGTGCATAAGCTGTTGATTATTATGGCATGAAATTTTATAAACGTGGGTTTTTAGCGGTGCCCTTTATATCTCCTTGACCTTTTTGTGAGTTGCTAAACAGGCTCTTAAACGCCAGATCATAATGAATGGGACGAAGAATACCGCCCTGAAGACCGCTGTTCATGAATTTGCCCACTATCTGCAAGCATCCTTGCCCGAACTGGACGCGATTTTTGTTGGGTTGCACCAGCGCCGGACGGCGGGCGAGGCGCTGGAAAGCCTCAAAAAACTCACGGGGCTGAACTATGCCAGCAATGAATTGACCCGCAAGGACAAGTACGTGGGGGCGTATTTCGGCAAGGAGTACGGCTATGGCCTATCGGTGGGCGATACGGTGAAGCGGGGGCAACCGATGGAGATGATGAGCATGTCGCTGGAACGGGTGCTGGGGGTGGATTATCTGGCCAACCCAAACACGCTTAAAGACTTGCGGAAGTTCTATATTGATGATAGAGAGTTCTTTGACTTAGTCGTCGGTTTGCTGTTTCACTGGAAGCCCTGATGAAATTTCACTTTGAAGGCGAATTTCTTGGCCACCCGGTCATCTTCGACTGGGAGGATGGCGCTGTTTCCGGGCCGGGCGTGGACTGGCTGCACGAGCATGCAAAATATTGGGCGGGCGAAGAGATCGGGCCAGCGCCTCCAGCGGGTATCTGGTACTACAAGGTCTCCGATTCACCTCTCACGGACCCCCGCGACATGGCGGCTATCCTGATGGACTGGTTTGATTGGATTCCGCCTGAACTGGAACCTTATTTCAAACCCGTCTATTACGATTCCCCGCAGTTCGATGAGCACGGGAACGCGCTGATCTACTGAGCCATGCCTATCACCGTCACTTTCGACGACCAGGAAGTCTTGGCCGTCCTGAAACGTATCGCCGACAGTTTCACCCCCGCCGGAATGCGTGGCGCGATGGCGGAGATCGGCGAGGAACTGGCTGAATCCACACGGAAACGCTTCGCCACCAGCACAGGCCCAGACGGTTCTCCCTGGGAACCCCTGAAAGAGGGGACGGTGCTGGCGCGGTATCAGAAGATGATCGATGACTTTGGCCAGGGCAATTTCAAGAAAGATGGCTCACTCAGCAGGCGCGGCGAGGGAAGAGCGGCAAAAGCGGCGGCGGCCGCGAAAACTCCCTTGGTCGACACCGGCGCACTCTCCCGTTCCATCAATTTCCAGATCACGGACGGCGGCGCCGGCGTGGAAATCGGCCCGAACCGCACTTTCGACGAAAGCAAGGGCGTCGGTCCGGAAGTCCACCAGTTCGGCACCCGGAACGGACGCATCCCCGCCAGACCCTTCCTCGGCCTCTCCGCCAATGACAAAACCACGGTGCTCGACATTCTGAACGAGCTGCTCGCCGACGCCGTAAAATAGCCCTCACCAGGGCGTTTTTGGGGATTGCGCCACACGCAATGATTTTGCAAACCCCATCCCCCCAAATCCCGCTCTATCCCACCCAGTCCCGCAAATATCGCGCAAACCGCCTTCAAATATCGCGCTCGTGAACACCAGCCGCGTGGCGGGCCGTTGTTCGGCTCGCTCGGCCAGCCGCTCGTAGCCCTCGATCCAGCGCCGACTCTCCACCATGTCGAGCGGGCGCGCCCACATCCCGGTGTCGAGAATACCCAGCGGCAAACGTTGCGGGGTTACCGCATAGGTCGGGTGTACATACAGACCCCGTTGCGCTTCATAGGACAGGCTCCCCAGCCCTTCGATGGCCTGGCCGTTGAAGTCCAGTTCGGTCGTGTCTTGCAGGCACAGCACCACCGGGTGCTCCGCCATACGCGCCTCGGTACGCTTCATGTGTGGCGCCAGCACCGACTCCCAACCCAGACCTCGTTTGTCCGCGCGCGCCTGATCGAAGAGTCGATACGCGCCCTGGGTTTCCGCGTGGCCGTTGCACGCGCCAGGGATGCTCGCCGAGGGCGCGTCGCCCAAGCGATCCGCCAGCTTGATCAAGCGCTGGGTCAGCCGGGCGTCTCCCAGCTCCGCACCGCCCAATTCGTCCATCGCCCAGCTCCCTTCGTCACTCATGACCATTCCCTGGTAGATAAAATGGCATGAAACAAGCAAAAGGTATACCAGACTAAAGTGAAGGGTTATTCGGTCTCAAGCAAAAATTCTATGCCAACAGAATTGTGGGGAATGGAATGTCCCAACGCTTGCTGAACAAAAACCTGGCGTCAATGCGCAAAACCGCGTCCGGGGCGACAGTCATAAATGAGAACCGAAAGCTATCCGCCCGGTTCTTCACCTTTCACCTTTCACGCTTCACTGAAACCCAGCATCTCCCGCGCGTGCTGCCGCGTGATCGCGGTGATTTCCACGCCGCCCAGCATGCGCGCCACTTCCTCGACGCGCCCGGACTCGTCCAGGGCGACAACGCGGCTCGATACCTCGCCGCCGCGGCTGTTCTTGGACACCTGCCATTGCCAGTTGGCGCGCGCCGCGACCTGCGGCAGGTGCGTCACGCACAACACCTGACGCTCGCTCCCGAGTTCGCGCAGCAAACGTCCCACGACCTCGGCCACGCCGCCGCCGATGCCCACGTCGACTTCGTCGAAAACCAGCGTCGGGACACTGGCCGCCTGGCTCG